>DFCG01000077.1:0-6638 GCA_002367455.1 Acinetobacter sp. UBA3060
GTCGGTGCATCCCAGTCCAGCATTTCTCCGCAAAGAAATACATGTGGGTTAGATTTCAATTGTAGCTGTTCTGACAACACTTCACGCTTGACACCACCGGCACAGCTAATCGCCTCATCAATTGAGCGAAAGCCGCTGAGTGGAAGAATCAAATCTTTAATCTGTTTGGCTAATTCAGCAGAATCTTGCCATACTGCTTTGGCCACCAGCTCCCGTACTAGAGCTGCCTTGGCACCGTCCAATCCGGCTTTACGCCAGACATTACTTAAAGACTGCTTCTTACTTGGCTGTAATTTTTGCGCAAGCTGTTCCATGCTTTGATTTGGGAAGAGGTCCAGATGCAGCTGCATCGGCTGCCCCTGTTTTAGTTGCTCGCGTAAACCCCGACCCTGCTTATAGATCAGGCCACTTTCCAGACCATAATGACTGATCACGATATCGCCAATGGTTTTTTCACCTTGCCCGACCCATGCCTCGACACGCTTTAAAGGTTGACCAAAGACTGGCTGCATAAACTGAGACCAAGGATATTCCACTCCAGCATTACTGGCCTGAAATGGCTCAATTTCATCCGGTTTCAGCCAGGCTTGCCATGCCCCATCACTACCCAACGCTGACCAAGACACTGCGCCACAAGCCAGAATAATGGCATCAAAATCTTCAATGCGGTATTCATTATTTTTCAGATCATGCAGNNCGCGCAGCAGACGGTTTTTGCTCATAGACATGCAGCTCATAACCAAACTGACTGAGCACTTCTGCCGCCATTAAGCCTGCGGGGCCTGCGCCCACAATAGCAATGCGTTTGCTCATCTGCTTATTCCGCGACGGTGGCATTCTGCCCTTGTAAAGGCTGGAAATCATCAAAACGTGTCACATAACTTTCAGGCTTGCTGATGATTAGTTGCTGGCATAATTCGCCGCGTTCCAGATATTTAATTTCAAAATGGGTGCGCGCCGAATCTGCAGCAATCACTTCTTTGACAAAAGGCAGCTTCCAGAGCTCTCGCACCTGTATTTCTGCTTCTTCGATATAGGCAGGAATATTACTGGCCAAAGTAATCGTTCCACCGGTTTTAAGGCGCGAAAGCAGAAACTCAAAAAATGGCATATTGACCCAGCGCTGTGCCGGATTATGCGGTTCAGGATTTGGATATAAAATAAAGAATTGTTCTACCTGCTGCGGATACAGTGCATGCACGATCCACGGTAAAGCATCGGCATGAACGGTCTGTAAATTAGTTTGACCCTCAACAGCATGCTGTTTTTGCATCGCCAGAAATTTTTCACGGGTACGTTCAATTGCAATCAGTTGAGTGTCTGGATTGTTCTTGCTGAATAACAAGGCATGTTTACCTTTACCCGCTCCCACTTCGACACAGACCGGTTCAGGACTGATGCTTTGAAAATCACGGGGCGCATGCATACGCTGTGCTTGAAATTGACGAATCGGCATAATCAGATCAAACTAATAAAAACCGCATAAGTCTAACAAGTGCGGCTATATTTGCCTAATCGAACCTTTATTTTTCTTTGGAGTTATTGTCATGCCTACCACTTTAAACTGTCCGCGCTGTGGCAAGCTGACCACATGGGAAGATAATGAATTCCGTCCTTTTTGCTCAGAACGTTGCAAAATGATTGATCTGGGTGCCTGGGCCAATGAGGAATATAGTTTGCCTACCCAGGATGCACCACAAGCCGACAACAGCGAAGAATAAAATGTCTTACCTGTCGAGACTTATGTCCGAAAGTACAATCTTGTCGAAATTAAGTAAATAAATCATATGAGTTTTATAAAATTACTTAGATAAAGCAACACGAATTAACATCATTCATAAAGCCTTAGTATTATTGTTCTACTCTAAATTTTCACATTATTTTTAGAGCAATAATATGGGTTATATTATTTTAAGAGTCATATTAATTGGGGTCGGTCTACTCGCACTTCTTTCTTTGGGAGTCGGCATTTTCCAACAAGATAGTTTATTTATTGTATTGGGTGTGCTTTTTGCTTTTGCCGCTTGGCTCATACACATGCAAACGCGACAACTTCGCAATAATCCCTTTTCAGAATAAAAATAAAAGACCAAACTATGTTGGTCTTTTATTTACGCTTTTAACCCGCTTTACCTGCAACAAACGGATTATGCTGCTTTTCAAAACCAATGGTGCTGATCGGCCCATGTCCTGAAATGAATTGAGTTTCATCTGGCAGGCTGAAACATTCACGCTGAATTGAATCTAAGAGCTGTTGATGATTGCCACGCGGGAAATCGGTCCGGCCAATTGAGCCTTTGAACAAGACATCACCTGTCCATAACAAGTCATAATTTTTGTTATAGAACATCACGTGACCCGGCGTATGGCCTGGAGCAAAACGCACTTCGAACTCCTCATTGCCGAGTTTGAGCACTTCACCACCTTCCAGCCACTGGGTCACTTCAACTTTTTCCGGAATCGGAAAACCATAACGTGCCGAAACTTCTTGAATCATGTCAAGCCAGAATGCATCTTCCTTATGTGGTCCGATTACCGGTACATTCCAGGCCTTTTTTAATGCACCCACCGCACCCGCATGATCCAGATGGCCATGAGTGAGCCACAAGGCTTTAACCGTTAAACCCAGCGCTTCAACTTCAGCTTTGAGTTTTTCAGGTTCGCCCCCTGCATCAATCAAAATGGCTTCTTTGGTGTCCGTATCCCAAATGATGGAACAGTTTTGCTGAAATGCAGTAACCGGAACAATTTTGACTTGTAACATGGGGTGAAAAACCTCGGGCAAGTTAATGGGCAAGTGTCTGTGTCAATGCATCCAGATTAGCCTGGAGCAGACTGTTGAGCAATCGCAAATGATCTTCACGGCTATTTAATGCCGGAATATAGCTATAGCTTTCTCCGCCTATTGCTTTAAAAGTCTCGGCATTTTCGATTGCCAGCTCTTCAAGCGTTTCCAGACAGTCCGCGGAAAATGCCGGACTCATCACTTGAACTGATTTCACCCCTTGCTTGGCCCAATCTTCGAGCAAAACATCGGTATAGGGCTTGATCCATTCCTGCTTGCCAAAACGTGACTGGAAGCTGATCGCATATTGATCTTCGCTTAAACCAAGGGTTTTAGCTAACAGCTTGCCCGTGATGCGGCAACGGTCGGCATAAGGATCACCTTTATCGGCATAGGGCTGTGGAATGCCGTGGAAAGACATTAACAATTTCTCTGGCTGACCATGAATTGCCTGATAGTCACGTACACTTTGAGCCAGCGACTGGATAAATAAAGGATGTTGATAATAATCCCGGATCACTGTCAAACCGGGTAAATTGCGCTGTTTCACCACCCATTTCGCCACTGCATCGTATAGAGGTGCGGTCGAAGTGGCAGAATATTGTGGAAACAAGGGAAATAGAATCACGTGTTCCTGTGGCTGCGCTGAGACCTGTGCCAAGACATCCTGAATATTCGGATTGCCGTAGGTCATTGCAGGTACCACATTCAGTTCAAACTGCGGATAAAGCTGGGTGAGATGCGTCTTGACTGCTGCGACCTGCTCAAACAGAATTTCACGCATCGGCGAATCCTGTCCCCATACTTGCGCATAGGCCTGTGATACCCGCTTTGGACGGAAAGGCAAAATGAATAAGCGCAGAATGATTTGCCAGATCGGTTTGGGAATTTCAATCACACGCTGATCAGATAAAAACTGCTTGAGGAAACGGCGTACCGCTGGAATCGTAGGCTCATCTGGTGTGCCCAAGTTTGCCAATATAATCGTCACTTTCGCTTTAGCAGGAGAATACATTCAGTTCGTCCGTCAGGATATCAACCCCTGTACTTTAACAGCTTTTTATTTATTCTCTCTATGGATTAATACGCTGACTTATATTGAAAAGTGCGATCTAAATCCAGCAAGCTGCTGTCCAGCAACTTTTGCGCTTTTGGCGTGATCTGCCAAAGCATGCGCTGTCGGTCATCACGACCGGATGGCACAATCCAGTCATTCTGGCGCATTTGAATTTTTAAACTATGCAAGGCACGGATATTCATCTGGGCACGCGCCACTGCATGTGCACGCGGCATCTGTACCCGTGCATCCTGCAAACCGGTTTCATTCAGATATTCATTCATGCGCTTCGAGAAAAATTCCTCAGGGGTCGGATTGACAAAGGTTGAACCCAGCAACGCCAACAATTGTGCCCAAGTCAGTTTTTTCTGGACTTTAATTTCCTTGAAGTTACCATCCTGATAGGCATGCATCCGGTATTCAAAAGAAAAAACTTCATGCATCGCCACTTTGGGTAAACTCAGGAATGGATCAACTTCTGCAGTTCCGCCATCACGTTCCAGTTGAGCCACTTTAGCTTTAAGCTGGTCAATTTCGTCATGCAGCGCCTGGGTATTTTGTGGACGCACCCAGCCGGTCACCGGATATCGCTCCAGCATTTGCGGCATATTAAAACGTACTGCCATTTCCAGATCGCGCAGGCTGCGGTAAGTAAACACCTGATCCACTTCCTGCTGTAACAGTTGACGGAATTCCTTAAATTTTTCCTGTAATTCCGGTTTGGCATCATGCAATGCACTTTCACGTGATGCCGGATCATCATGCATAAACACAATAATCGGTTTTTGCTTGGTCACTGCATAAATATATTCGAGATGCATATAGCCNNCCCATTCCTACCAGTGTTTGAGACAGAATGATACGCTCCGGTTGCATTTCTGCCCCAGAGGTTGAGATGAACACTTGGTACCGTTTATCCAGCATGGGCTATCCTCTTCTCCTGTACATTTGCGTAAAAATGCATTATCACATGCTTCTTTACCCAATATGGCCACCCCAAAATCAAAATATCTTTCTTCTTAAATTATAAAAATGAGTTTTAAACTGCACTCATATTACTGACCTGCCATTTTAAATCGGCCGGAATCAGGTGCTGCAAAATCGGTCGGAGCTGTTCAGCATTCTGCCCACTCACCACCAATTCAATTTTCACGCTTTCTTTAGACTCATGCTCAAATAATAACCCATTTTTAATTAAAATTCGGGCCGTTTGTCTTGCAACCGCGAATCCTGAGTCAATTAATGTCAGCTTTTGACCAAAAATATACTGAATTGACGATTTTAGGAAGGGGTAATGTGTACATCCTAATACTAAATAATCAGCGCCCTGATCTACAACTGGTTGTAAAATCTCTTTTAATGTCTGCAAACAGGCTGCACTCATCTGCTCTCCAGCCTCAACAAAAGGCACCAGATCCAGACTGGTCACAGGCAGGACTTTGACTTGAGCCGGTTCGGCAAAACGGGAAATGACATCTTTAATCAGCTGGCCGCGGAAGGTTGCAGGCGTGGCCAATACCGCCACAGTTTTCGACTGGGTATTCAGGACGGCCGGTTTAAGTGCGGGTACTAAACCGATAATCGGAAAGTTTTCACCATAATAGTCACGCAAATAATCCAGACTAAAAGCGGAAGCGGTATTACAAGCCACCACCGCAACTTTACAACCTTGACGATAAAGCCATTCAATCGCCTGAGCCGTCAAGGCACGAATTTCCTGATCATCTCTCGGGCCATAAGGCACATGCGCAGTATCCGCATAATAGACAAAGCGTTCATTAGGCAAATGGCGGGCAATTTCCAGGGCGACTGACAAGCCGCCTACGCCTGAGTCAAAAATGCCAATAGGCGCATCTGCCGTGGCATTGGGCATCGGGTCTAATAACTGGGAAATTGGTTGAATAGCGCTCATAACGTTGCAGGTAGCTTGTTTGAAATTTCTAGCGATCAAGCTTAAACCTCAGGTGCTCAAATGCAAGTCTAAATCACCACTTTTCAAACTTAAAACGGTTTCGCCTGCCGGATTTTCATCAAGCTCTCCCATCTCGACCAGATGTAAAAATGCCGCACGCTGAATCAGGGCATTAATCCCAAAACGCACATGCACATAAGGCCGCAACTCACCTTTGTATTCACGCATAAAGATTGGATGTTCAGCATCGACAATAATCAGGTCTTGCGTGGTTGTGCCCAGTTGCAGATAAGTCACTCCATTGATCTCAACCTGATCGACCTGATTGACAAATAAAGGTTCATCTTCAACTTCGATTTCAATCATTTCTACTGGTGTTTTTAGATAGAATTTATCGTTTTCTTTCCAGAGCACCGTTGCAAACAGGTCAATCATCGGCTGACGCTTGATCAATTGACCTTCGTGCCACCATTCGCCGTTGGCTAAAACCTTGAGATCCATTGTGCCACAATGTTTTGGCTGCCATTGCTCCAAAGGGGGTATTGACCTTTTGTGACTGCCCTGTGCATCTTTTAAGTATTGTGCGATATCCATTAAATTTTTATCATCGGGATAAGTTACTTTTTTCGTCGGATTTGTGCTGGGTACTGGCTTATCCATAAAAGAAGACCTTAATGACGGAAAAATAATATGTTTCAGCCAATTGGCTAAAACCGGCTTTAAAACTATACTAGCCCAGATTATCAAAGACACCAGCATTTTTGTGTCTAGGAACCAAGAACACTTATGGCAGCACCCAATCATATGATTATGGTTGCCACCGAATAGTAATATGAGGAGTCCTACATGGAACACATCGAACGTGAATCGATGGAGTTTGACGT
>DFCG01000077.1:6867-7045 GCA_002367455.1 Acinetobacter sp. UBA3060
CGGCTGGCCACTAAATGAAACCGGTTCTTCAGGCGGCTGGTGGCTCTACCATGCCGAGAACAACCAGGTGACCCTGGGCATGATCGTGGATCTGTCTTATACCAACCCGCATATGTATCCATTCATGGAAATGCAGCGCTGGAAAACCCATCCTTTAATCAAGCAGTATCTGGAAGGT
>DFCG01000046.1:0-5616 GCA_002367455.1 Acinetobacter sp. UBA3060
ATTCTTAAGGCCTGTTCATGTTTGGCAAATAAAATTGCGGTATCAATCAGTTGTTTGGCTGCGCCCTGACGCCGAAAAACCGGGGTGATATAGACATCATCCAGAATATAATAGGTCGAGCAGGCCACCGAAGAAAAACCCAGATACAGGATAATAAAGCCGGCAAAGGTATCATTTTTGGTATTGATAAAAATAACAGTCTGCCCATCTTCAAAACGCTGTTTTAAAAATTGGTAAGAGAGTTCAGGATTGGAAGACGTACCATAAAACTGTCGATATTCATCAAATAATATCGCCAGCTGATTCAGGTCTGCTGACTGGGCGCGTCGTACGAGCATTGCATACTCCATGCTAATTTTTTATTGATTATCAGCATCAAGCATAGCGAAGTTTGGGAGTGGCAGGTTTTAGAAATTGTTCGGAAATGCAACAATGTTAAATTTTGTCGCTTTCACCCAAAATGGCATTCAGTTCTTCAAATAAATCAAGATGATCATCATCCAATGCAATCTCCTGATCATCGAGTAGATTCAGGGCAGAACTGGAAAGCGCATTTTGCTCGGTTTTAGCTTCATTTTGTTTTAGCTTGCGCAGCCGGATCAGTTGTTCCAGATTGATATTCTGGTTTTCAATCGAGAAGGGGATCGATTTGGTAATCACCACTTGCTTGAAAAAAAGACGCACGGCCTGAGCTGGCGTAATCCCCAATTGCTTAAATACCGCAAAGGCTTGTTTCTTCTCTTGCGAGTCCAAGCGAATTTGATAAACTTCAGTTTTTCTCATAATATTTTTAAAGCTTTAAATTACTTAACTTTTCGCCTTTATTCTAATCAATTACGTTTGAAATTCAATCTTAAAGCGACCGATTTTAGAAAATAATCTGTAATGACAAGTGATTTACAGTGTCAATTCAAGTTGGGAGCTGAAATTCATGCTTTTCTGCGTGATCGGATCGATGAATTGAATATGTTTGGCCAATAAACTTAAAGGTGTAGAAAAATCATCTTCCACCTTGTGCGCTACTCGAGGGTAAAAGGGATCATGACGGATCGGAATACCTAGATGATTCAAGTGCACCCGTAATTGATGCTGCTTGCCAGTATGTGGTTTTAGCTCATATTTGGCCCATTCTGTGTTGTGTTCCAGCAGATCAATAGCCGTCTCGCTATTCGGCGTTCCGTCTAGGACTTGCATGGTATAAAAAGGCTGACCTTTTTGCATTCTCAATCGTGTGACCAATGGGAATTTTAAACTAGGATTATACGCCGCAATCGCATGATAGGTTTTTTGCACCTGCCGTGTAGCAAATAACTGCTGGTACAGGCCACGTGATTCAACGCATTTGGAAATCAGGACCACACCTGCCGTTTCACGATCCAGCCGGTGAATGGGCGTTAAATGCTCATTGCCGGTTTGCTTTTTAAGACGAACCAGTAGCGTTTCCTGCACATATTGTCCGGTCGGGCTCATGGTCAAAAAATGCGGTTTATCGACCACCATGAAATGCTCATTTTCAAATAAAATCTGATGTTGAAAAGGCACATGCACTTCATGTGCCAAAAAGCGATAATAGAAACAATGGCTATTGGCCTGAAATGGACTTTCTGTGCTTAATCTGTTGCCTTGGGCATCATAGACTAAACCCTCGGCGAAACGAGATTGCCATTCATCTGCTGTGATATGCGCGAATTGTGTGCATAAATAAGCAAAAACTGTCAGGAACGCATCCGGACTGGCTGGCAAAAATACTTTACTGGCACTGACCCCATTGAGCATGGGCGGGTTAAATTCAACAGTTGGTTGCATGGCAGGCAGATTAACCTCTTAAGGAACAGATGCTGTGAAAAAATACAGTTTCTCACACGGGTGAATAGGCTTTTAAAGCGTGGCGATGCTATCATATTTATTCTTTTGCATCATGTCGTGAGTAATATGCCTTATTCATTTAATGTCACTTTAAATCATGAAGACGATACCCAAAAACTGGCCAAAGTTCTGGCGGAAAATTTCCCTGCGGGAGTCGTGTATCTGATTGGTGACCTGGGGGCAGGAAAAACGACGTTAACGCGTTATTATTTGCAACAGCTGGGTCATAAAGGTTCAGTGAAAAGTCCAACTTATACACTGGTCGAACCCTATCAAATTAATGGTCAGGATATTTTTCATTTTGACTTGTATCGTCTGAATGATCCGTATGAACTGGAACTGATGGGCATCCGGGATTATCTGGAAACACCGAATGCGCTATTTTTATTTGAATGGCCGTCCAAAGGTGGAGATGAAATTCCGCAAGCTGACCTGATTATTGAAATTTTAAAATCTGAAGATGAGCTGACCCGTACTGCAAGTCTGATTTCATCGAATCTTGCCTTACGAGAAGCTCTGGAGCGCCAATTCTCACATGTTGAATGATTTAAGTCTGCGCCGTATTCGTGCCCTTGATCCTGCACTTGCCAACCAGATTGCCGCAGGTGAGGTGATTGAACGTCCGGCTTCTGTGGTCAAGGAATTACTGGAAAACTCGATTGATGCGGGTGCGACGGAACTGATCATTCGGGTCGAACAGGGNNGTTTCACGCCTGACCATGATCAGCAGTCAAAGTGACGAGGGCATCGGTTATCAGGTCGAAGTCAATGGCACGGCTTTTGATCATCAGGAAATTCAAGCGGTCGCGGCTTCAAAAGGGACGCATATCCGGGTTCAGGATTTGTTTTTTAATGTGCCTGCACGGCGTAAATTCCTGAAAAAACCGGGCACTGAATTTGGTCATATCGAAGAAATTGTGCGCCGTATGGCACTGACGCATTTTGATATCCGTTTTGTGCTAGAACATAATGAAAGCATCAAACTGAATTTACCCGTGGCGGATAGCGGCGCTTTGCGTTTTCAGCGGGTACAGCAATTGCTTGGCCGCCAGTTTACTGAAAATGCCTACTGGATGGATGCAGACAGTATCAACATGCATTTGTCTGGCTGGCTTGGCCATCCTTCAGATGCACGTGCACAGGCTGATTTGCAGTATGTCTATGTAAATGGCCGGATTGTCAAAGACAAAACCATTTCCCATGCCTTACGGATGGCCTATGACGGCATCCTGCATGGGCATCAGCATGCGGCTTATTTACTGTTTTTAGAAGTTGATCCAGAAAATGTGGATGTAAACGTCCATCCGACCAAGCATGAAATTCGCTTCCTGAATCAACGTGAAGTACATGAGTTCGTACGGCATTATGCCAAAGAAACGTTGGCACAATTCCAGACCGCAACTGCAGATTTAGCCGAGGCAATGAAACAGGATGAGCAGCCTGGCTTGACGGCCCCGCAACCGCGTTATCAGGAACAGTTCAGCCTGCATCAGACTGCGCATTCTCAGCCACAGGTGGTGAGAACGACATCTGCCTTAAGTGAAAATGAAACTTCAGATGTGCTGACCGATTTTGCATCTTCAGGTCCACAAACAGTGCATTATTCCCAAGATTACCGTAAATCTTATTCTGGTTCACAGCAGCTGAATAATGCCTTGCAAAGTTATTTAGCACCGCTCAGAGAAAGTTCGGAAACCGAAGTATTTAGTCCTGAGCAGTCTTTTCAGACACATGTAAAGGCCAAAGTGGATGAGCATCCATTGGGCATTGCCATTGCCCAGTTACATGGTATCTACATTCTGGCACAAAATACCGAAGGTCTGATTATTGTCGATATGCATGCGGCGCATGAACGTATTGTTTTGCAGCAAATGAAATCAGCCTGGGATAAACCTGAATTCTGGACGTCACAGCAACTATTGATACCAAAGGTCGTAAACATTAGCCGGATGCAGGCGATGCGGGTAGAAGAGCTGAAAGAGCAACTCGCACGTTTGGGTCTGGAAATTGATCAGTATGGTGATGAGCAAGTCATTGTACGTGGTGTGCCGGCTATTCTACACAAGGCGGATTTTGATGCCCTGATTCCTGAATTATTGAATGATTTAGATCCGGGTGATCAGGCACAAAGTCTATTGCAGAAGCGTGACCAGATTTTGGCAGGCATGGCCTGTCATGGTGCAGTGCGTGCGCACCGTATCCTAAGTTTGTCTGAAATGAATGCTTTATTACGGCAGATGGAACAAACCGAATTTGCCAGTCAATGTAATCATGGTCGTCCGACTTGGCGCGCCTTTCCATTGGCTCAACTAGATAAACTTTTTGCTCGAGGAGAGTAGTTTTACATGTCCAATCAATTGCCGGTCATCAATTTAATGGGGCCAACTGCAAGTGGTAAAACCGCTTTGGCATGTGAACTGTATGAGCAAGGGGGATTTGAGCTGATTTCGGTCGATTCTGCACTGGTTTATCGGGAAATGGACATTGGTACAGCTAAACCTTCTAAAGTGGAACTGGCGCGCTATCCGCATCATCTGATTGATATTATTAGTCCACTTGAAGTGTATTCTGCAGCCAACTTTGTCGAAGATGCTTGCCGCCTGATTGATGATATTCATGTGCGTGGTAAAACCCCGATTCTGGTTGGCGGAACCATGCTGTATTTTAAGGCCTTGCTTGAAGGTTTGTCAGATAACCTACCAAGTGCAGACTATGCTATCCGGGCAGAGATTGAAGCCAAGGGTGAGCAGGAGGGCTGGGAAGCGGTTTATGCAGAATTATGTGCAGTCGATCCGATTGCCGGTGAAAAATTCAAGGTTAGCGACAAGCAGCGCATTATTCGAGCCTTGGAAGTTTTTAAATTGACTGGTGAGCCGATTACAAAACTACAGGCAGAACAACCTAAAAACTTACCATATCGTTACAGTTTCCATAATTATGCACTGATGCCAGATCGGTTAGAATTGCATGGGCGTATTGAACAGCGTCTGGAAATTATGTGGAAAAGCGGTTTTTTAAATGAAGTTGTGAATTTAATTGAAAAATACGATTTTAATGAAAATTTACCTTCCATGCGTTCAGTGGGTTATCGTCAGGCTATGGAATTCTTAAAAAATGCTGATAAAACCAAGGAAAAGCAACGGGAAATGGAGGATAAAGCTTTATTTGCGACACGACAACTTGCAAAACGTCAATATACGTGGTTAAGGTCTTTGCAAGAAAAGCATAAATTTACAACATATTTTACGCTACAGCAGGCTCAAGAAGACTTGCGAAACTGTCACGGATAAAGCAAAATTTAGGGACTATCTTTTTTATAATTTTTAATTGAAAAATAGAGATAGTTTTTGCGCTGATTTTTAATTTTTTTTGGAGTTATAACATGTCTAAAGGTCAAACTTTACAAGATCCATTCTTGAATTCTCTCCGTAAGGAACGTATCCCAGTATCTATCTTCCTGGTAAACGGTATTAAATTACAAGGTCATATCGAATCTTTTGACCAATACGTGGTTTTATTAAAAAATACAGTAAGCCAAATGGTTTATAAGCATGCAATTTCAACTGTAGTACCTGCACGTAATCCACGTCCTGCTGGCGCGCCTGCTGGTCCACAAGGTGCGGGCTTCGGTGGTCAAGGTGCTGCAGGTGGCTTTGGTGGCGGTCAAGGTGCTGGCGGCTTCGGTGGTCAAGGTGGTTTTGGCGGTCAAGGCGGCGGCTTTGGTGGTCAAGGTGGCTTCGGCGGTCAAGG
>DFCG01000004.1:0-18477 GCA_002367455.1 Acinetobacter sp. UBA3060
TGTTCAATTTCTTCAACGCTGGTATGACGCACATCAAAACCTTTGACCATATAGATCACCTGTTCCGAAATATTCCGGGCATGATCGCCAATTCTTTCTAGCGAACGCAGCACCCATAATACATTGATGACACGACTGATATGCCGCGGATCTTCAATCATATAAGTCATAAGCGTACGTGTGGCTG
This sequence comes from Acinetobacter sp. UBA3060, assembly GCA_002367455.1. Lineage (GTDB taxonomy): Bacteria > Pseudomonadota > Gammaproteobacteria > Pseudomonadales > Moraxellaceae > Acinetobacter. The sequence goes on from DFCG01000004.1 coordinate 188, forward strand.
ATTGATACTCACGGTCAATATCCGCATCTGCCAACATGACCTTCAAAGCTTGATCTACATCCAGACGCGCAAAAGCATCCAGTGCATCATGAATCATCACCCGCACCTGGTTGCCAATATGCCGGGTTTCCATATAACCGCGCGGTGAGCCGCCCTCTTCACATAAGCTTTGTGCAATTCGGCCTATTTTCGAGGCTTCATCGCCAATCCGTTCCAGATCGGTATTGGCCTTGGACATGGCAAGCACCATACGTAAATCAATCGCGGCAGGATGACGACGCGCCAGAATTAGGGTCAGCGCTTCATCAATATCTCGTTCCATCTGATTGACGACATTGTCTTGAAACTGCACATCTACTGCCATTGAGGCATCTGTGTCCAATAAGGCATGAATGGCATTAGCTACCTGCTGTTCTACCAGTCCGCCCATCGTCATGAATTTGGTATTTACGTCCTGCAGTTCTTCATTAAATTGCGAAGAAATGTGATGGCTTAATACAGGATTATTTGGACACAAGGAAAGCTACTCCTGAACGATAGAGGACAATGATCAATAATAAATCATATTAAAGCATATCTATGATGAAAGTTTGATGACAATAGTAGCCTCATAGAGGCTGAGGCGAATCATATTCAATCAGCCAGGCATTCAGCTCTGCCAGTTCCTTTTCGGTTAACTGCCCGACCGAGGCCTGCAATTGCAGCACATGCAACAGATAATCATATTTGGCATTCAAATAATCGGTCTTGGCAGAAAAGGCATTACGCTGTGCCAGCAACACATCGACCATGGTTTTTAAGCCTTCCTGATATTGGGCTCTGGACGCTTGTGAGACAATTTCCGAAGAGTCCATCGCGGCTTTACGTGCATTCAGTTTGGCCTGATCGGTTTCTACCTGCATAAAGGACTGTTTCACATCGGTATTGGCTTTACGGATGGCTGCATCCAGTTGCGCTTCACTTTTTTGCACATTGACACCGGCCTGACGGATACTTTTTTGTGTGCGTCCGCCGCTAAATACATTCCAGTTCACTTCCACCCCAATCTGGTCGAAATCTCCATTGCTGGACATGATCGTGGCTGGACTTTGTTTTAAATAGCCATAGGTTCCGACCGCTTCGACCTGCGGATAGAGCGCAGCCTGCTCGACCCGTTTGGCATCTTCAGAATAGCGCTTTTGCAGACGCGCTTGCAGAATATTCAGATTCTGGCTTTGTGCTAATTCAGTCCAGGACTGCATATCACTTGGAACCGGTTTCTGAAACTGAAAATCGTTGCGTAATACCGCCAGATTTTCCTGATAAGGACCGATTAACTGTGCCAGCTGTTCTTGGGCCAGTACCAGCTGAACTTGAGTCGAAATCCGGTTGGCTTGGGCACTTTGATACTGGGCATTGGCTTCACTGACCTCACTACGCGCCACCAAACCTTCTTTCAGCTTAGCATTCATCATGCGTAACTGTTCAGACAGCGCCTGCTCTTCCTGTAAATAAGCCGTAGTCAAAGACTGCTGCCGCAAGACATTAAAATAGGCTTCGGCCACCTGTAAAATATGCTGCTGTTTTTGCAGACGCAGATTGACTTCACTGAGTTCGACCGAGGTCTTGACCTGCTTATAACCTTGCCAGGCATCCCAGCGAAATAAAGGTTGGCGTGCGGTTAAGGCCACCTGACGGCTGGTTGTACTGGAACTTTGCAACTCACCAAATTCAGCAGGCAAACCTTCAGGCTGTAAGTTGTTGACGGACTGGTTTTTACGGGTCACATTTCCAGACAAAGTCACGGTCGGCAGCAAATTGCCGCTGGCAATCCCCAGATTGAGCTGATCAGCCTGATACTGCAACACATTCGCCTGCCAGTTCGGATCATTTTGCTGGGCGCGCGCATAGGCTTCTTTTAAGTCCAAGGCAAAAATCGCCGGACTAATTAATAGCAATAAACCGGCCATGACACTGAGTTTTAATTTCATTTTATAGTGTTCACCCCTAACAGCCATTCAGATTAAAAAATTCTGGCACTTTAAGCTCAGCCATACTAAAGAGATCTCTTGAATTTTTACGTATGATTTTTATTAATTTTTTAATATAAAGATCAGTTTTTATCCATCATTAATTCAATTTTCTGGCTCTAATACCGGCAATGTAACAAAGCAATTCACAATACTAAACATAGTATTTTAGTTTGATCTATACAATATCTCCCAGTAAGGCCGTTATTTTCTGAATTCACCTATATATACAGAGTCCTGAAGCATAGTGTTAATGCCATTCCCATCGATATTCAAAGCCTGTTTGCTTGCTGGTAGCGTGCTGCTTCTTGGGGGCTGCCAACAGCCTTCAGATCCACAGATCCAGGTCGAACAGACTGAGNNCAGCAACGCGCCTTTGAGCAGTATGCACTGGAAATGGCCCAGCATCCGACCATTCAGCATGCGCATTTTCAACAGCTCACCTCACGTGACCAGTATCTGTTAAAACACAAGGGGCAGGCTTATGTAGAACTGCTGGATCTGGGGGATGGCACTTTACATTATCGCCGCAGTCCGGAATATCTGGCGCGTATTTTTGCCCCTTATTTACCGGCCGCTGAAAAAGCCTTTATTGAAAATCTGGCGGAACAGAATATGGAACCGGTGCTGGTGGAAAAACGCCTGCAGATTGAAGCCGCTGATATTGCAGCCCGCAGTCTGCTTTGGGAAGACTATCTCAAGACTTATCCGAATAGTAGTTATAAACGCGATGCTGAATATCTGCTGAAGCAATACACCTATTTCCTGTTTAGAGGTACCGAGCAATCGCCGGTGTCTGAAGATTATCACGATCGTTATGCCGTGGATACCAGTCATCTGGAAACCATTATCGGGCTGTCGAGCGGCCAGAAATCCACGCTGTCCACACAGGCACGCCTGTTTCTGGAATTTCTGGACATGACTCCGGAACAACGCCAGCAAGCCTTGCCTGCCGACTATAGAAACCGTTCGGAAGCAGAACAGATTCTGTACTATGCCCAGATCAGTCCGCCTTCACAAAAATATGATAAAGACTGTTTTACCGATGCCATCTGTATTTAATTCAGATCATTTTTACATTCAGTTAATTTGATAAAGTCTAAATAGGTCCTCGCTTAAAGTTGAGAGATTTAGACCTATTTATTCTGCCTAAACTGAGCTAAGCTTTAGCCTCGCTTGACGGAGCGCGAGTAATCCTCGCTGAGATCATGTGATTCCTTTTATCGTTATCAGGAATTGAGCATGAGTACCGTTGAACCTGATCAGGTTAATACCTGCGTAGGAATCAAGCCAGCTAAAAACCCAGCCCTTGCTTTATCTGTTCAGGATAAATCTGCCCGCGTTTTTGGTCGTGCTTGATTCGTTGATGTCATTCATAAGGATCATAGCCATGAACCAGTTAACGAATCTTTCTTCTGAAACTACTCTCTCCGCTCATGAACAGGAAGCACGCGATTTAACGCGAATTCTGCCAGCCTCACGTAAAGTCTATCTGCAAGGTTCCCATCCTGATATTCAGGTACCCATGCGGGAAATTTCCTTAAGTGAAACCCCGACCAGTCTTGGTGGCGAACATAATCCACCGTTGATGGTCTATGATACGTCTGGTGTTTATACTGACCCCAATGTGACGATTGACCTGAACAAAGGTCTGCCGAATATTCGTGAAAGCTGGATTGAACAGCGCAACGATAGCGAAATTCTGGATCAGCTCAGTTCTGAATTTGGTCGCCAGCGTTTACGCGATATCCGCACAGCCGCGATCCGTTTCGCGCATATCCAAAAACCACGTAAAGCCAAACGCGGCCGCAACATCACCCAGATGCATTATGCCAAGCAAGGCATCATCACCCCGGAAATGGAATATATCGCCATTCGTGAAAACCTGCGTCAACTCGATGGTGTCGATATGCGCCAGCATCCGGGCCAGAATTTTGGTGCAAAAAACCTGACTGAAATTACGCCAGAATTTGTGCGTCAGGAAGTCGCAGCCGGCCGCGCGATTATTCCGGCCAATATCAATCATCCGGAGCTGGAACCGATGATTATCGGGCGTAATTTTCTGGTGAAAATCAATGCCAATATCGGTAATTCTGCACTCGGTTCAAGTATCGAAGAAGAAGTCTCGAAAATGACCTGGGCGACGCGTTGGGGTGCAGACACGATCATGGATCTTTCGACCGGCCAGAATATTCATGAAACCCGGGAATGGATTATCCGCAACTCTCCAGTGCCGATCGGAACCGTACCAATCTATCAGGCACTGGAAAAAGTCAATGGTGTGGCCGAAGACCTGAGCTGGGAGATTTTTAAAGACACCCTGATTGAACAGGCTGAACAAGGCGTGGACTATTTCACCATTCATGCCGGTGTGCTTTTAAGATATGTACCGCTGACGGCCAACCGTTTGACCGGTATCGTATCGCGTGGCGGTTCGATCATGGCGCAGTGGTGTCTGGCACATCATCAGGAAAACTTCCTGTATACCCATTTCGATGAAATTTGCGAGATCATGAAAGCTTATGACGTATCGTTCAGTCTGGGTGATGGCTTACGTCCAGGCTGTGTGCAGGATGCCAATGACGAAGCGCAATTTGCCGAACTTCGAACTTTGGGCGAACTGACCCACCGCGCCTGGGAACATGATGTTCAGGTGATGATTGAAGGTCCGGGCCATGTCCCGATGCATATGATCAAGGAAAATATGGACCTGCAACTCGAAGTGTGTAAAGAAGCACCATTTTATACCTTGGGACCATTAACCACCGATATTGCACCGGGTTATGACCATATTACTTCGGCGATCGGCGCTGCGATGATTGGCTGGTATGGTACCGCGATGCTGTGTTATGTCACGCCTAAAGAGCATCTCGGTTTACCCAATAAAAAGGATGTCAAAGACGGCATTATTACCTACAAGATTGCCGCACATGCAGCCGATCTGGCCAAAGGTCATCCGGGTGCGCAAGCCCGGGATAATGCCCTGTCCAAGGCGCGTTTTGAGTTCCGCTGGGAAGACCAGTTTAACTTGAGTCTGGATCCGGACACGGCGCGCAGCATGCATGATGAAACCATGCCGAAAGCCGCGCATAAATCCGCGCACTTTTGTTCCATGTGCGGACCAAAGTTCTGTTCAATGAAGATTAGCCAGAATGTTCGTGATTATGCCAGTCAACAGGCCAATCCTGATCAGCCGGCAAGCTCTCAGGCCGAAATTGAAGCCGGCATGAATCAGATGAAAGCCAGCTTCCACAACTCTGGTCAAAATTTATACCACAAACTATAAAACTGTAAAAAAAACAGTTGTCTTCAAAAAAAACTCAGATAGGATGAAAATAAATCAATTCATTCTATCTGAGCATATGAATATTATTAAACAGGCCTCTTATAATAAAAAAGACTTTAGCGTAGAGGCACGTGAGTTCTTGTACCAGGGATTTATTCAGGTAGAAAAAGTCAGCCTGAAACACCGTTTATTTAATCAGGAAAGCTCAACCCCTATTTTGCAACGTGAGCTGATTCATCGGCCAGAAGCAGCGGGTGTGCTGATGTACAATCATCAACAGCAGAAATTCGGCCTGATCGAACAGTTCCGGATTGGCGGACTGGATGATATCGACTCTCCTTGGCAACTCGAAGTAATTGCTGGCGTTCTGGATGGCGATGAAGCGCCTGAAACATGCATCCGTCGCGAAGCACTCGAAGAATCAGGCTGTACCCTGGATGAGCTGCAGCACATTTTCAGCTTCTATCCGTCCGCCGGGGCATGTTCCGAATTATTTCATTTATATGTGGCGCAGACCGAATTGCCTGAACAGGGCGGTATTTTTGGCATGCCGGATGAAGGTGAAAATATCCAGCTGCATATTCTGGATTATGCTGATATTCCGTCCTTGCTCACGAATGGTCGCTTAAGAAATGCACCTGTCATTATGGCCTTGCAATGGTTGCAACAACATATTCATACTGCAGGAATATGTCTAAGGGGAAAGACATGAGTTTTCAGCAGTCAAGCATAAACACACAGCCAGATTGGACCATTATCCAGATTTCTGATACCCATTTGATGGATCGGGAAGAGCTGGAATTTGCCCGGATGAATCCCGAGCAGAGTTTTCACGAGGTGATGCAGCAGATCCAACAGCGCTTTCCCCAAATGGATGCACTGATTCATACCGGTGATCTGGCACAGGTGCCGGTCGAGCAGACTTATCAACGCTATTTAGCATTTGTCCAGTCTTTAAACGTGCCGTATTATCAGATTCCAGGTAACCATGACGATTCTCGGGTGTTCCCTTTTCACCAGCATGCGAATCAGGTACATGCCATTCATTTTGGCACCTGGACCATGATCCTGTTAAATAGTGCCGTTCAAGGCAAGATCGATGGCTGGGTGGAACAAGCTCAACTCGATCAATTGGACCAATTATTGCTTGAATTTAAGCATCAGCATGTCATTGTCGCTTGCCATCATCATCCTTTTACGATGAAGTCACACTGGATTGACCAGCACCGGCTGAAAAATGCTGAAGATTTAAAAGATGTACTGGCTCGGCATCATAATATCAAGCTGGTTCTGTTTGGTCATGTGCATCAGGATTCCTGCAACGAATGGCATGGCATCTACTTTTTATCCACGCCATCGACCAGTGTGCAGTTTAAACCTAAAAGTGAAGATTTCGCGCTAGATCAGGCGGCACCAGGTTATCGTGTATTACATTTGCAACAAAATGGTGAGTTTGATACCTATATTGAACGGGTGGCATTGAGCCAGCAAAATATTAATACCGAAATTTCAGGTTATTAACTTTTCAATTTGTTTTTTTTGCATTACTTTATTGCAACCAAAGGAAATGTGATATGCATAGTCCAGACATCAAAGACTATCAATAAGCATAAAAAGTCTATATGATGACGGCCCCCATAGGAGGATAATCTTTCTACAGGGTGGATAAAAAACTGCATATCACCATATTTTTTGCGTAGCAATCATACGCATAGATGAGGAATGCCCTAAATGGCGAATGACAACCAAAATCAAGTCTTAGACAATCAAACTGATGTTGTAGAAGAGAAAGCTGCAAAGCGCGTACGCAAATCTAAGCCTAAAACGACTGACGGTGGTTCTACTGCTAGCTTATTTGGTATTGAACCTTATCAACCTAAAAAAAATGAAGAATACATGTCTGAAGGTCAGCTTCAGCATTTCCGCCAAATCTTGCTGGCTTGGAAAGCTGAGTTGATGTCAGAAGTGGATCGTACCCTGAATACGATGCAAGACGAAAATACTGCTCTTCCAGATGTGAATGACCGTGCGACTCAGGAAGAAGAGTTTGCGATTGAGTTACGTACCCGTGACCGTGAACGTAAACTGATTCGTAAAATCGAACAGTCGATCGAAGCAATCCAGAATGATGACTATGGTTTCTGTGAAACTTGTGGTATCGAGATTGGCTTGCGTCGTTTAGAAGCACGTCCAACGGCTACTTTATGTATTGACTGCAAAACCCTTGCAGAGATCAAAGAGAAGCAAAATAACGGTTAAGTATGTCTGTAAATAATCCTCCCCTAACCCCTCCTTTAAAAAAGGAGGGGGACAACAGGATGGCTTATGTGGGCCGGTTCGCGCCATCGCCAACCGGCCCTTTGCATTTTGGCTCCCTCATTACCGCAGTTGCCAGTTACTGCGATGCCAAAGCCAATCAAGGCACATGGCTGGTCCGGATTGAAGACACCGATATTCCCCGCATTTATCCCGGCAGCGAAGAGCATATCCTACGTGCCCTAGATGCCTTTCAGCTTGAACCTGATGCCGAAATCATTTTCCAGAAAGACCGTTTAGATATTTACGAAGACGTCATCCAGCAATTACGTCAGCAAGACCTAGTCTATGCCTGTCAATGTACCCGTAAAATGCTCGGTTCCAACCATATCTATCAGGATACCTGCCGCAACTTGGGTCTGGCTTTTGAGCATCAGGCCATCCGTTTAAAAGTTGAAGATGTTGAAATCTGTTTTGAAGACCGGCTGCAAGGTCAGCACTGTTCAGAACTGAAAAAAGATCTGGGCGATTTTGTCTTAAAACGTCGTGACGGCATTATGAATTACCAGCTGGCTGTAGTAGTCGATGACTATCTGCAAGGTATGACTCATGCGGTACGTGGAGCTGATCTTTTAGATAATACCGAACGGCAAATCTATCTGGGACAGTTACTCGGTTATCCGCGTCTGAGCTATATGCATCTACCGCTGGCAATGAATGATCAGGGGCAAAAACTGTCAAAACAGAATCTGGCCCAAGCACTGGATTTAACTCAGGCACCCCAATTATTAAAACAGGCACTTCAGGCTTTGCATCAGGCTGAAGTTGATTTGGACACTCCCGATCGGATGCTGCAACAGGCGGTAGTACAATGGGACATTGAGCGGATTCCACATACAACTGAGCTACAAGGTCACTATTTATAAAAACAGCTTTTCACTTAAGCTAGACTTCTAGAATGAAAAATTGATAGGAAGAAGAGTATGTTTTTTATTTTTGGCGTCGGCCCTAAAACCAAAACCATTGAGAAAAGCCAGTTTCTGTGTCCGGTCTGCCGTACTCGTTCGGGCTATGAGCTAAAACAGCAGCGTAATTATTTTTCTTTATTTTTTATACCCTTGATTCCACTTTCCAAGCCTAAATCTGCTTTTGTGACCTGTTCCAATTGTGGAACCGCAATGCCGAGCACGGTACTGGACCATGCTCAGCCAGAGCCAGGACGAAACTCCAATCTAGAAGCTTGATTCTTCGCGGCTTGGATTGACCTGACGCGTGGTCGAATCAATTTTCAGAATCAGACTGATCATGACCGCACAGATAATCAGGGATGAACCGCCATAACTAATAAATGGCAAGGTCAAACCCTTGGTCGGCAACATGCCCATATTCATACCGGCATTCACCAGAATCTGTAACAGGAAAATGATACTGATGCCATAAGCCAGATAGCCGGCACGCAAATATTGATGCTGCAAGGCGCGGTGTCCAATGCGGATACAGCAAACCAGCATGGTGAAGGACAAGATCAGGATGGTTGAAATGCCTAAAAAGCCAAATTCTTCACCCAAAATTGCCAGCATGAAATCGGTATGCGCCTCAGGCAAATAAGACATTTTCTGGATACTATGCCCCAAGCCTACCCCTGCCCATTCCCCACGGCCAAAGGCCATAAGGGCATTAGAGAGCTGATAACCGGTGCCTAAGGGATCTTCCCAAGGATTCGAAAAAGACAGCAGACGTTGCAGACGATACGGTTCCAACAGAATCGCGGCAGCAAATGCGCCGACCAAGGTCATAAAAGCCACACCGAACTGAATCCACGGCGCACCCGCCAGAAAGAACACGCCAAGCATGGTTAAGGTAATTACCACGGTTGCACCCAAGTCAGGCTCGAGAATAATCAAACCGACGGTAGCACCCATGATGGCACTTAAACGGACCAGACCCTTGATATTATTCCGTACTTCTTCCGCACGGCGCACCACGTAGTCTGCAGTAAAAATTGCCATCATCACTTTGGCGACTTCCGAAGCCTGTAAGGTAAAGCCTGCGATCCGAATCCAGCGTTTGGAACCATTGACTTCCGTCCCGACAAATAGCACGGCCACCAAAAGTACGATGGTAATAATCCACAAAAAGAAAGTGTTATTAAACCAGACTTTTAAGGGGATTTTATAAGCCAGAAAAGCTGCTACGGCAGCGACAAAAATCGAAATCCCATGTCGGCTAATATAGTGAAACGGATTTTCATGCATACGTTCTGCATAGGGCATCGAGGCCGATGCCACCATGATCGAACCAATGCAGAGCAAAGCCAACACACAGAAAATCAATACATTCCGTGGATTCACTTCAGCAGGTATTCTAGGTATCCACTGCGTATAAAATTGATTTAATTTATTGATCGTAGTCTGAGCAAACCCAGCCATATCACGAATCCTTGTTATTCTTAATTGAGTTCATTCACATACGCAACAAACTTGCGACCACGCTCAGGATAACCCGAGAACATATCAAAACTTGCGCATGCAGGAGACAATAGCACGACATCATGTGCCTGAGTGTGCTTTTGGCAGATTTCTACTGCCTGCTGCAAGCTGTCCGCATGAATCAGTTCAGTCGTACCCGCAATCGCTGCTTCAATGACGGGACGATCTTCACCGATTAATACCGCTACTTTGGCATATTTGCTTAATGATTCACGCAAGGCTTTAAAGTCCTGCCCTTTGCCCTGACCACCGAGAATAATCGCGACCTTACCGCCTTGGGCTTCAATGGCCATGCCGAGACCGTCCAGTGCTGCCAAGGTTGCGCCGATATTGGTACCTTTGGAGTCGTTATAATAACGTACGCCCTGCACTTCTTTAACGAATTCACAGCGATGTTCCAGACCTTTAAAGGTCTTCAAGGTGTTCAGCATGCTTTCCAGTGGCAGGCCAATCGCTTCACCCAGCGCCAGACAGGCCAAGGCATTGGCAACATTATGCGTGCCCTGCATATACATCTCGGTACTTTTCAGCAGACGCTCACGACCACGCGCCAGCCAGATGCTGCCATCCGTATCCTTGAGAATACCGTACTGGTTCATATCTGGTGCATTCAGGCCGAAGCTTTGCATCGGTGTTACGTCCGGTACCAACGGACGGGTCAGAGAATCATCACGGTTATAGACGACTTTTTTCACACCCTGGAAAATCCGGTGTTTCGCCGTGTGATAACCCATCATATCGCCATGACGATCCAGATGATCTTCACTCATGTTCAACACCACCGCGACTTCAGCCGCCAGATTTGAGGTGGTTTCCAGCTGAAAACTGGACAGCTCNNCTTTTGGCATTAGAACCGGTAATCGCCACAATAGGCTTATCCGTAGCACGGCGTAAAATCTGGATTTCACTGACTACCGGAATACCCTTGTTAATCGCTGCCTGAATTTCAGGAAGTTTAGGGTCAAGCCCGGGGCTAATCACGATTTCTTCTGCAGAAAGTAACAGTTCGGCGTCAAACTGACCAAAACTGGTCTGAACCTCAGCGGGTATCTGGTCATGCCCTGGCGGGTTAGCTCTTGAATCTGTTACTGCAACGCGGTAGCCCTGACTATGCAAGAAATTGACTGCTGCAACACCTGATATTCCGAGTCCTGCAACGACTTTTAACCCACCACGTTGTATTAACATTTTCGCCCCATATTTTGGTCTATTTTGAAACTGACGAAATGGTAGCACTTTGCTGTTTTGAATGCCTTTTCTGATTGGCTTTTCTGCACATTTTTTTGTGTCCATGCGTAAAAAAACCGTCATGATCATGACGGTTTTTAAAATTGAGCCAGAAAAGGAAATTATTTCCATTTCACCGCTTGTTGGGCTGGCTTTTCTTCTACACTTTTTTCTGAAACTGGACAGGCACAATTGCCACCGCAGCCTGCAGCCATACCCGGTTGCAGCCATTTGGCCAGATGCTGCCAGCCCTTGGCTGCACAGGCATCAGACAGCTTCTGGAAGACTGAGTTAGAGGTGTTCGGAAACACCTTTTTGAATACGACCAGCATGCTCCAAAGCACCAGTGCTGCCACAATGAAAATTTCAATCATCTCAATCTCCCATACATATACAATGCAGCACACTTAATTGGCCAAGGCCAAACTGAGATTTAGCCCAAATAATATGAAGCAATTTGATAAGTCAGGAATGACATGAAATATGCCAGACCAAACAGGTAAATGGTCATGATACTGACAGTTTTCCAGGAACCCGTTTCACGTTTCACCGTTGCCAGGGTCGCCAGACAGTGTGGTGCATAAATAAACCACACCAGCAAAGACAAACCTGTCGCCACTGACCAGCCCAGATCACCTCCACCGCTGATCAGCGCAGCCAGACCTTCAGACATCGCATCTTCATCAACTGCCGACATCGCATAGACTGTNNTGCATCAGATGACCGAGCATCCCTGCCAATGAATAATCAATGGCCGGCAAGGTTGCCCCTTCTGGTGGCTGTGGGAAAGTACACAAGAACCACAGTACAATCGATAAGGCGAAGATGATGCCACCGACACGTTTCAAGAAGATTTTGCCACGATCCAGCAAGCCGATCCAGACGTTTTTTAGGTCTGGAAAACGGTAGCTTGGCAGTTCCATCAGCAGCATGTGCTGTGATTTATCTTTATGGAAGAATTTCAACACAAAAGACACTACCAAAGCACTTACGATGCCTGCCATATACAGACCGAAAAGTACCAGACCTTGCAGATTCAGGAAGCCCCAGACAGTTTGTGCGGGTACAAATGCCGCAATCAGCAAGGCATAAACCGGCAAACGCGCCGAACAGGTCATTAAAGGTGCAACAAAAATCGTGGTTAAACGATCTCGTGGATCACTAATGGTCCGCGATGCCATAATGCCGGGAATGGCACAGGCAAAGCTGGACAATAACGGAATAAAGGCACGTCCTGACAAACCGGCTTTAAACATCAGTTTATCGAGCAAGAATGCTGCACGCGGTAAATAACCCGATTCTTCCAGTACCAGAATAAAGAAGAATAAAATCAGAATTTGTGGCAGGAATACGACTACTCCGCCTGCACCGGCAATAATCCCATCTACCACCAGACTATTCAGCAAGGGATGAGAAATATATTCGCCGAGGAACTCACCCAACCAGCCGAAGAAGGATTCAATCCCATCCATAAACGGCGCAGCCCAGGCAAATACCGCCTGGAAAATCACGAACATCATCACGGCCAGACTAATTAAGCCCAGTACCGGATGCAGAAAAATCTTGTCGAGGAAATCGGTACGTTTATCTTCCTGATCGACGAAATTGACCACGTCATTCAGAATGTTTTCCACGCGCTGGTGACTGTCACCTTTCAAGCCGCTGAGCTCAGTCTGTGGTACAGAATACTTGCCTTGATCCAACGCATTTTTCAGGTTTTCAATCCCTGAATTGCGCACAGCCACCGTTTCTACCACAGGTACGCCCAGTCGCTCAGACAGCTTCTGGGTATTGATCTGCATGCCACGACGGCGTGCTTCATCCATCATGTTCAGCACAACCAGCACCGGACGACCCAGTGCAATCATTTCCAGCACCAGACCCAGATGCAGTTTCAGATTGGTGGCATCTACCACACATAAAAATGCATCCTGCTCCTGCTCTTCCGCAATTTTACCTTGTACGACGTTGCGGGTGATTTCTTCATCCGGACTGGTTGCATCCAGACTATAGGTTCCCGGCAAATCCAGTACCCGTACCGCTTTGCCTGAGGCAAGCTGAAACGTACCGACTTTACGTTCAACCGTCACACCCGCATAGTTACCGACTTTTTGGCGCGTTCCGGTTAAATGGTTGAATAATGAAGTTTTACCGCAGTTAGGGTTACCGACAAGGGCAATACGTAATGTATCACTCATGCCGACACCGCCTGTTCGATTTCAATTTTGGCTGCTTCTGATTTACGCAAAGCAAAACGTGTGAATCCAACTTGAATCAAAATGGGATCTCCACCAAAAATACCTTTAGTAATGACTTGTACCTTTGTACCTGGTACAAAGCCTAAAGTTTCCAAACGACTCGCGACGACATCGTGTAGAGCACTTTCACCATCAGCTGTTCGACTCACTTTTCGAATGATGGCAATTTGTTTTGCTTTTAAATCAGACAAACGCACCGTGAAATTCCTAAACTATTTTGTACAGTATACAAACAAATGAGAATAATTAACAAATAAGATTAATTACATTTCGATTTAGCCTTATACCACATCGACACCGTCATAAAATTAAACTACAGTGGAGAATACCAATCCCGATTATCGCTTTTTCAGATCAGATCCTTTCACCCTATGCTGAATAAAAAACCCCGTATTCCTGCCCCTGTCCAGATTCCTGATGCGTTCAGTTATTTACAGGGTTTTCGTGATTATCTGATTGCGCAAACGGTCAGCCCGCATACCCGCAATGCCTATTTGTCCGATCTGGTGCAATGTGCAGAATGCTTGAGCAAGCCTCTGCCCGAATGGAATCATGATGATATTTCCGATGTACTGATTGCGCTGACCAAACAGCAAAAAAGCCCACGTTCGATTGCCCGCTGCCTGTCTGCCTTGCGTTCATTTTATAAATTTTTACGCGAGCAAAAACTGCGTAGTGACAATCCGGTGGCCGCACATAAAACCCCGAAACTGGGCCGGGCCTTACCTAAAGATTTGTCCGAAGCTGATGTTGAAGCCTTGATTCATGCCCCGGATATCAACACGGCATTAGGGCTGCGCGATCGCGCCATGTTTGAAGTGCTGTATGCCTGCGGACTTCGGGTTACCGAACTGATTAACCTGCGTCTGGAACTGATCAACTTAAAACAGGGTTATTTACGTATTGTGGGTAAAGGTAATAAAGAACGTCTGGTTCCAATGGGACAAATGGCCTGTGAATGGGTGGAAAAATATCTGAATGAAGCCCGTCCGCAACTGTACAAGACTTCGACCGATTATCTGTTTCTGACCCAGCATGGCGGCATCATGAGCCGGCAGAATTTCTGGTATGCCATTAAGCGTTATGCGCTGCAGGCCGGAATTCAATCCGAACTATCACCGCATACCTTGCGCCATGCCTTTGCGACGCATTTACTCAATCATGGCGCAGACTTACGCGTGGTACAGATGCTGCTCGGGCATAGTGATCTGTCTACCACCCAAATTTATACCCATGTAGCACAAGTACGGATGCAACAGCTACACGCGACCCATCATCCACGAGCTTAAAACATATCCGGATGGAATAAACTGAGAAGTTTGACGTGTGGGTATTTTTTTTTGTTATGCTAATGCTCTGTTTTTAATCCAAGAAGAAAAGGGTTTTTTATGACATTTGCCCGCTCAAAAATTTTTATGGCTTGCATACTTGCTGCTGGTTTGGGTCTGACTGCGTGTTCCAATTCCACTAACAACGATAAAAAGCAAGAGTTGACTGCGAGCGCACCGGCGACGGGCGAAGCCTCTACCCTGACAGAACGCAATGCAAAACAGCGTCTGGCTTCTACGCTGGAAAAGCATTTCAAAACTGCTGGCATCAGTGCCAAAATTACCGACATTAAAGCCACTGAAGTGCCAAACCTGTACTGGGTGAGTCTGGAAGGCATGTCTGCGGTCTATGTCACCAGTGACGGTAAATACCTGATTCAGGGCGATGTGATCCGTCTCGGTGACAAACAGCTACACAATGTCAGCGAAAACCTGCAGGCAGGCATCAACAATAAACTCTTTGCTGAACTCAAGCCAGCAGACTTGCTGGTCTATCCAGCCAAAGGCAAAGCCAAGCATGTGGTCTATGTGTTTACCGATGTCAGCTGTCCGTATTGCCATAAATTCCATGAGCAAATGGATGAGATGAATGCCAAAGGCATTGAAGTGCGTTATATCGCCTGGCCGCGTGGTGAACAGCATATGCCAGCCATGGAAGCGATCTGGTGCAGTGCCGACCGCCGTAGTGCGTTTGACCAGGCGATTGCCGGTGCACAGATTAGCGCAGAAAAATGTGAAAATCCTGTTCAAGATCAATATCAAATGGGTCTGAATATGGGCGTGAATGGCACCCCTGCCATTTATAATTCAGCAGGGGCTTATCTGGGCGGTTACCTGTCTACCTCGGAATTATTGAACCGGCTTAAATAACTCATTTTAATACGTTATTTAACTTTAATTTATAGATAAAGATATTCTGAAAATGACCCTAGAGTCAGGCGGTTTTTTTAGCTATGATCTAGGTTCTTGTAAAAAACTGTTTAATTTGGAGTGTGACGTGAAACCAGTTCGTCTGGCAATCCTCGGTCTTGGTACTGTAGGTGGTGGTGCCTTGAAACTATTAAAAGAAAATGCTGCTGAGATCAAACGTCGCACCGGTCGTGAAATTGAAATTACCCATGTAGGCACCCGTCGTCCACGTCCTGATCTGGATCTGCCAGAATCGGTCAAACAAAGTGCTGATTTGATGGACATCGTGCGTCAACCTGATGTAGACGTGGTGGTTGAAGTCATGGGCGGAATTCATCCTGCCTATGAAGTCATCATGGAAGCCATGAAACATGGCAAACATATTGTAACCGCCAACAAAGCACTCTTGGCTGAACACGGTAATGAACTGTTTAAAGCGGCTGAAGACAATGCCGTGCAAATTGCCTATGAAGCCGCAGTGGCTGGTGGCATTCCAATTATTAAAGTGATCCGTGAAGGTTTGGCAGCCAACAAGATTGAATGGCTGGCCGGTATTATTAACGGCACAGGTAACTTCATTCTTAGTGAAATGCGTGAAAAAGGCCGCGCTTTTGAAGATGTGCTGAAAGAAGCGCAAGAACTGGGTTATGCCGAAGCCGATCCGACCTTTGACGTGGAAGGCATTGACGCAGCACACAAGCTGACGATTCTGGCCTCATGTGCCTTTGGTATTCCACTTCAGTTTGACAAAGTCTTTACTGAAGGCATTGGCAAAGTCACGGCACAAGATGTGAAATATGCCGAAGACCTCGGTTTCCGGATTAAACATCTGGGCATTGCACGCCGTACTGATGCCGGGATTGAACTCCGTGTACACCCGACCCTGATTCCAGATGACCAGCTAATTGCCAATGTCAATGGTGTGAAAAATGCGGTTCTGGTACAAGCCAATGCGGTTGGCCCAACACTGTACTATGGTGCTGGCGCGGGTGCTGGACCAACAGCTTCTGCGGTGGTTGCCGATGTCGTCGATATTGTCCGCGACATCATTTACACAGAAGACGGTGCAGGCACCATTCCACAACTGGCTTTCGAAGCGCTCAGTGATTTACCGATCTTGAGTCGCGAACAAATGACCACCGGCTATTACATCCGTATTAATGCCGAAGATCAGATGGGCGTGCTTGCCGATGTGACCACGATTCTCAGTCGTGCCGGCATCAGTATTGATGCGATCATGCAGCAACCGCGTTTATCCAAAGACCTTATTCCTATCGTGATTCTGACCGATCCTATCGTCGAATCAAAAATGGATGCAGCGCTTTCACAAATTCAAGCATTACCCGTCATTCATGGCGAAATTGTACGAATTCGTTTAGAATCGCTTGATAATTAATCGGGTTGAGGGGAGGATTCCCCTTGCCAAGCTCTACACACAATTGGAACATCATCATGTCGAATGCCAATCGTTATACTGGTTTAGTTGACCGCTATCGCGACCGTTTACCAGTGTCTGCAACTACTCGTGCGATCTCTTTGGGCGAAGGTAATACTCCACTGATCAAGCTTGAGAATATTCCACGCATTATTGGTAAAGATGTTGAAATTTATGTGAAGTACGAGGGCTTAAACCCGACTGGTTCATTTAAAGACCGCGGTATGACTATGGCGGTGACCAAAGCCGTTGAAGAAGGCTCTAAAGCCATCATCTGTGCATCTACTGGTAATACCTCTGCGGCTGCGGCTGCTTATGCGGCTCGTGCCGGCATCAAAGCATTCGTGCTTATCCCTGAAGGCAAAATTGCCATGGGTAAAATGGCTCAAGCGATGATGTATGGTGCGATCACCATGCAAATTCGCGGTAACTTCGATGACGGTATGCGTCTAGTTAAGGAAGTTGCCGATCAGGCTCCGGTGACGATTGTAAATTCAATCAACCCGTACCGCCTGCAAGGTCAAAAAACCATTGCTTATGAAATTGTTGAAGCTTTAGGTCGTGCACCGGATTATCACTGCCTGCCTGTAGGTAACGCGGGTAACATCACTGCACACTGGATGGGTTATACCGAAGCGGTGGCTAACCAGTCGAAAGAAGAATTTGAGCAAGTCGTTTACGATGCTGAAACTGATGCTTTCACTGGTCCTAAACCGGCTGGCTTGCCAATCATGGCAGGTTACCAAGCCTCTGGTGCTGCACCGTTCCTTCGTGGCGGTCCAGTAGAAAACCCGGAAACTGTTGCAACTGCGATTCGTATCGGCAATCCGCAAAGCTTCAATCATGCTAAAGCGGTTGTTCGTGATTCAAACGGCTGGTTTGATGAACTGACTGATGCGGAAATTCTTGAAGCTCAACGTCTGCTTTCTATGTATGAAGGTGTATTCGTAGAGCCTGCGTCTGCTGCGTCTGTCGGCGGTGCGATCCGTGACATTAAAGCGGGTAAAATTGCTGAAGGTTC
This sequence comes from Acinetobacter sp. UBA3060, assembly GCA_002367455.1. Lineage (GTDB taxonomy): Bacteria > Pseudomonadota > Gammaproteobacteria > Pseudomonadales > Moraxellaceae > Acinetobacter. The sequence continues at coordinate 18,406 of DFCG01000004.1, forward strand.
AGTGATCGTATGTACCGTAACGGGTAACGGTCTGAAAGATCCAGACACTGCCATCAAGCAATGTGCTGATGC
>DFCG01000004.1:18703-18911 GCA_002367455.1 Acinetobacter sp. UBA3060
TGCTGATCGACCACCCGGATAGGTTCGTGCCAAAGCGGCAGCAGCCGGGTTCTCGGACTTCATCAGAGCAAATAATAAAGCTTCAGCACGGTTCATGCTGTCTCCTGCTCTTAGCGTCGAGCTTGAGCTTTTACAACCTGAACAGGAAAAATCAGCCTGTTGCAGGGTGATTTTTTCCGACATATTCAGACGTGCATCAGAAATCACC
>DFCG01000192.1:0-1353 GCA_002367455.1 Acinetobacter sp. UBA3060
AGGTATATTATAAAAAAAGTAAAATCCACTGAGTCTATGCTGGATTGCTAGAACTGGCATTGATTTATATATCCTAATATTTTCAAAATTTTAAACTCAATAAATTTCTATAGCACTGTATTCGACGACTCTTGATTTTGCTACGAGCATCTCGCATTAGTCTAAAAATAAATTTTCATAAGTTTATGGATAAATTTTGCTAAAGTAAAAAACTCTGTGTTGAGTTAAATTAAAGTAAGAACATAAATCGTCTTCTATATTGAGCACACGACAAAGAGTGGAAACAGTTTTAGGAAGGAATTGGATGGACTTAAAATCTGAAGATCAATAATTACACAGACATTATTATTGTTTTATGGCTAAAGTATGTCCAAAGAATTTTCAGTTCATAGGCTAAAAAATTAAAACTAACTCTAGCTTTATAGCAAGGAGAAAATCAATGCCTAACTTTATAAGACCTATATGCTCGGGTCTAGTTTTCTCTTTAATGGCAATAAGTATTTGTAGTGCTGCATATGCTAACGCTTCCCCTATAGCATCTAACTCTTCAAAAGATAATATTCATCCCAATATAGATCATCATTTAAGTGAAAGTCTTTATCCTGATGAAGCAAATATAACTGAAAAAATCGCAGATATAATTGAGATATCGATTCGGAAAGAATATTCCACAGGTATCGCGCTACGTGATGCCCATCCCAAAGCACACGGTTGTGTACGCGCAGAATTCAAAGTAGATGAAGCTCTTCCTAAAAACTTGGCTCAAGGTGTTTTTCTTCCTGGAAAAACATATCAAGCCTGGATTCGTTTCTCTAATGGTTCTAAAGATGCCCAACAAGCAGATATTAAAAAAGATGCCCGTGGCATGGCGATAAAACTTTTAGGAGTACCGGGAGAAAAGCTTTTAGATGATGAAACCTCTACTCAAGATTTCATTATGATCAATCATCCTGTCTTTTTTGTGAATGATCCAGTTCGATATATGTCATTTATGCAAGATATAAATAGCGATAGATTTTTTAATAAACTGCATATTCCTTTTGCATTAGGAGCTAAAGGAACCTGGATTGCCTTAAATACGAGAAATAAAATTTCTAATCCTTTGCAAACTAGATATTGGTCTATGGTGCCCTATCAATTAGGAATAGGCACTGATCGTCAAGCTGTAAAGTATTCAGCTCAAGCATGTTCGACAGTGATAGATCCTCTTCCACATGCTCCCCATCATAATTTTCTAAGAGAAAACCTGCGCAAACATTTGCAAAAAAGTGAAGCATGTATGGAGTTTCTGGTACAGCCTAGAACATCAAACAGCATGTCGGTCGAAGATTCCATGACTGAATGGCAAGAAAG
>DFCG01000192.1:1491-6186 GCA_002367455.1 Acinetobacter sp. UBA3060
TACAAGAACAAAATACTGATCTGTTTACGAATGCCTCACAACGTTTCTTAATCAATTATCGCAGTCGTGGCACAAAATCCGAGCCTATCGTCACTTCAGGCTATATCTTGTTACCTAAAGGCAAAGTCCCTAAAGATGGATGGCCTGTTCTGGCTTGGGCGCATGGTACAACTGGCGTTGCTGATACATGTGCACCCTCTGGCGATTATATGGGTGGGCCAGTCCATGTCTATCAGCAAATCGCTGCTAAGGCATTGAATGCCTGGCTCGCTCGCGGCTATGCAGTTTTTGCACCTGATTATCAAGGTTTAGGCACTCCGGGCGGTCATCCTTATATGAATGCGCGAAGTCAGTTGCATACTGTCGTTGATGCTGTACGAGCGATCCACCATTTAAAGCCTTATAACTTTAGTAAAAATTGGTATGTTATGGGTCATAGTCAAGGAGGTGCAGCATCTCTTAAAGTTGCAGCGTCCGGTCAAAAAGATGCGCCTGAATTTAATCTTCGCGGGGCAATTGCACTGGCGCCGGGCGGTTATCATTATGAAGGAATCGCTGAATATGTTGCCAGCAATTCGCAAATCACGACTGATGTCGCCGCATTTTTTCCAATTGTGCTTTTAGGAGCAGAAGCTGCAGACCCGATGCTTGCTCCAGCAAATTTAGTGAGCCCAGAAATGGGAGGAATTCTTAATCATGCACGCAGTCGCTGTTTGTCAGAATTACAATCGGACTTAAAACAAGCACCTAAGACTGTCTTTAAATCAAATGTAAATCTGGCACCTTTGACAAATTATTTAAAAGAACAGTCTATTGAGAATATGACACCGACTGTGCCGGTTCTGCTGGTACAAGGCGAGAAAGATCAACTGGTCGATTATCGTGGTACTTATGCTTACTACCAGCAGGTATGTACAAAGCAGAAATCTATCGCCTTTCATCTCGTCAAAAATGGAGATCATCGTGATTCCTTAAAACAGAGTGAATTTCTGATTGAAAACTTTATCCATTCAGTTGAACAAGGAAAAGCTTTGAGCACCTGCCCTACAAAATAACCCGGCGAGCTTTTATATTTAATCATTAAAAACGCAAATATTTTAATCTTCATATTTATAGAATAGTCCTTTAAAGGAGCGCTATTCTATAAAGAGGATAAACTGATATTAATCCGTATTCTTACTTTGTGTTAAAACTACATTTACGATTTCGAATTGTTTTGAGCCCATCATTTTTATACCTTAATTCTTTAGCAGACAATAATTAGAAAGAAAGAGGTTATTTATGTGCTCGAACTATGAATTCCCCTCAAAAAAACGTCTTTTCTTATTAGATATTCATAAAGAGCAACTCGAACTGGGCATGAAAACACATGTTTATCCTTTAGCGCCGGCCCCAATCATTATGCGCGGTGCTGACGAATTTGAGCTGGATATCGCACGTTTCGGACTGATTCCAGTCTGGGCGAAAGAACTAAAATATGGCCGGCATACCTATAATGCACGGACTGAAACAGTCGCATCCAAACCGAGTTTTCGACATGCCTGGAAAAACAACCAGTTTGCTTTAGTACCGGTCGATACCTTCTATGAACCTAAATATATAGACGGTAAACCGCACTGGTTTGGCATTTCACGTGAAGATGGCAATCCTTTTACCGTAGCGGCAATTTATGATGACGCACACATTGATGGTGAGAAAATCAGATCATTTTCGATGCTAACCATAAATTCAGATCAACATCCCTTTATGAAACAGTTTCATGATCCGAATGACGAAAAACGCTCGATCATTGTGATTCCGGAAAAATCACGACATGACTGGTTGCACTGCGATCATGAACAAGCCCATGAATTTTTCTTTGAAATGAAAGATGAATTTATTGCAAAGCCTAGAGATCAACGCTTATTGGGAAATTAAAAAGCCCTAAACCAAGTTAGGGCTTCGTCCATGTGAAAAAGCTATTTTTGCTCTCTCAATGGATTTTCCGGTTCTGCATTGGGTTTTTTCTCTGGTTTGACATGCTTATAAGATGCCTGATTACCCTTGTCGTCATTTGATTCTTTATGCGGATTTGATTCTTGCTCTGGCTTATTTGTCATATGCATCTCCTTCATATATCTATTAATAAATAAATATGATATCTGCTGCTAAACATCAATGTTATTTATGTTGCACATTCAGTTTTATAAAGAGACAAACTTTCCTTCAAGTGCTCTTTGACATTTCACAATTCTTGTTGTTCATCTGAGCAAATAAGCTGTTCAGCCTGATCGTAGACGATACAGCAAAGAATATGAATTCGCGTGCGAGCCGATATCGAATACATGAAATTTTCTAACCTTACCCACTGCCGGAAAAAGTCTTTTCATCTCAGCAAAACCTTTAGGATGCTTGGCCTTAATCAGTCAATCCCCACCAGCTAATGCAGTTTCAGCCTATGACCACTTTTGAATTGCTCCAAGAATTCGAGCGCAGATGCTCACCTACATATATTTTATAGTATTTTGCTATTTCAGTTCTAAACAGCTAAGAATCTATTAAAATGTAATCCAATTGAAATGATTCTTTTATAAAGTATTCTTTGTAAGCAATTTTGCTTAGATCTAAAAATTTCTTCAGTAAAGAAAAACCCCGCCAACTGATGATTGAACGGGGATTGATCTTCATTAAGATGTCTGATGATTTGGCACATTATTCAATATTTTTCAAGCAATCACGACACTGTTTGACCTCATCATGGTCACACGTGTAGTTAATTTCAGTCGCACCATGAAGACCAAATAAACAAAATATAAATTGCATCATGTTTTTCTCCTAAGTGTAAAAAGCTCAATCCAGGATCAAGCTTTATTGCTTTAAATATAGAATGATTCAATATAAAATGATTGGATCAGCGATCTAGAACAACTTCAGTACTCAGCTCTGTTTAGCCTTTCAGTAAAATTGAAGCTTTTGGGCTAAGTTTGTACAGGCTCTTCAGCTTGAGTCGTCTGATCTTTTTTACAATGATCACTTTTACAATGCTTGCTGCTCATCATCTGACACATTTTCTCTTTGCAAGATTTAAAACAACAGCCAACCATTACGCCCATGCCAAATGCGCATATACATCTCATCATAGCTTTGTCCTGTCTTTTCGTGAAAAGAGATATATAAATAACATCTATTCATGTATCTCTCCTGAGGGAATTTTCAGGCTTTATGTTGTGTATGAAAACTTATGTGAAAGAGAATGAGCAAAAAATACAATCAGCAAAGAAAAAACCAGATTTAAGACGGAAAAGAAAAAGCCTGTTTAACTCTCCTAAATTAAACAGGCCTTATAATGTGCTGATTTTTAATTATTTTCATTAAGTTCTTAGAATGACGCCAAGATATCACTAGCCATGCAGCCAATCTGTGTAGGATATATAGATGCAATGTTTCAAAATATGAAAAAACCATTACTTTTGTTAATTAAATGACTGTAATTTATCCAAAAATCTTTTTAATGAACAAATAAGACGATTAAACAACCAAAACCTAAGAAGAATTGCTAAACCTATAAATGAGAATGGGCTAATTCAGATTTTTAGGAGAAAATTCCTTATTTCAGTCAAGATCGGATGTTATGAATGTTCAATGTCTCATAAAGTTTTATAGATCACTGCTTTCCTTTTAGTCATTTCTCTCTATAATTTTTCATATGAGCAATAACAATATTTTGGCAGCATGAAAAATCGCATACTAGTTACTTTATTGATGAGTCTGGCAATAAGCGGCTGCCAAAAACAGCAAGCAGAGAGTTCAGCCGAGGCTGATGCAAATATTAAAGCGCAGTTTGAACAAGCAGATAATCAACTCAGTGCTTATCTGGACAAACTCGACTCTTCAACAATTAGTCTGGAAGAAAGAACACGCATCCTGTGTGAACAATATCCTAAAGAATATAAAAATAACTATATGCCTGCCTTGCTAAAACTTGCACCCAAGGAATATACAGAAAAAGAGTTGCTCACCGACCTAGACAATGCCTTGAATTTCTACAAGCTAAAAGCCAATATTCAGTGTTAATAAATACTTAGTCTAATCGTGCAATGAAATATAAAAAAAACCGCCTGAATCAGGCGGTTTTTTTATGAAGAGCATATATCTTAAAAAAGATTAACGCTGTGGCTTTCACTGATCTTGTTGATTACGTGAACGTTGTTGTTGCTGGTTACTGTTTTGCTGTGGCTGTTGTTGCTGTTGGCCTTGCTGGTTTTGTTGCTGCTGATCGCGCTGTTGCTGGTTGTGTTGACCACCCTGCGGCTGTTGTTGCTGCTGGTTATTTTGTTGCTGATTTGGGTTTTGCTGGTTGTTTTGTTGACGCTGCTGATCTTGATTNNCTGTTGGTCTTGCTGTTGATTATTAGCCATGGTGGTATTCCTTACTATTTGCTTTAAATTAAAAGCCGATAGGTTTCGACTTAATATCTACTCTACGCATTTTTCAGATTTCGCCAACCTTTAACCTGTTACAGATTAATTCAATGTAAAAAATAGTAAGATAAGTACTTGAAGTGGAGATTAATGCGCAACATAAATTACCTGATATAATGCAACAGAAACATAATGAAAGACTTTATAGGTCAAAAATTTATTATCCAATAAAAGGAATAACTTAAGTCCTATTTCATATATAGGAAAATTTTTAATAAAATTTAAAAAGCGTTAT
>DFCG01000192.1:6217-9556 GCA_002367455.1 Acinetobacter sp. UBA3060
ATTCAGTTTTTATTAGATATTGACTACTTTGACGATAATCGTTTGAGTATCTTCCTGCTCTTCGGCCAGATACAAACGTTTAAGCTCTTTGCTTTTCACTTTGAACTGCAAATTCTGATAAGAAATCGTGCTTGGTATCTGATCAAAATATTGACCATCAGCGTCAATTTCTTCCTGAAATAATGGTGTACCCAATTGATAGTCAAGACTTTTTAAGACTACATATTTTACTGTGGTTTTCATTCCAACACCCTACTTTCACTAAGCACTTTATTTTTATTTTTAACACTGTTCCGCCTGAGAAGAAACCTCTATTTTTGAAAATAGCCCAAACTTTAACCACTCAGATTTTGCGATCAGGTCAACATGAAATTACACTGATCTATGAAAAAAATTTTAACTTTCATAAAAATATAAATATACTTGGAGTTGATCGACAGAAAAAAATCTGTCTAGATTGATCTAAAATCACTCCCACAAAGAAAATATAGAGACTATGATAAAAACCTGTTGCGGCTTACTCGAAGAGAAAAACATAAAAATTGCCTTTATCGAAAGCGCAAGTTCTGGATATCTCAGTAGCCAGTTCTCCATTTGTAAAGGAGAAGGTGCCGAAATTCTGATTGGTGGTTTGATCTGCTACGATGTAAGTGTCAAGACTTCAGTATTGGGCATTTCCAAGAATCTGATCAATAGTCATACTGCGGAATCTATGCCGATAACGGTTGCTCTGGCGGAAGCAGGTAAAAAAATGTTCCGTGATGCTGACTGGATTATTGCCTGTACAGGATTGCTTAAACCAGGTGGTAGCGCGACACCAGAGAAACCGGAAGGGACTTTTTTTGTGGCCATTAATGATGGCACGCAAATCCATCAGTTCCAGTATTATCTCAAAGGCTCGCCACTTGAACGCCTTAATAAACTGTCAGCTGTGGTTGCACATGACATGATCAATCTATTGAATAACAGCTAAGCTTTCAAAGTTACTATGTAGCCTGAATAAGCTTCATTATTTCTACCGTATTTTAAGATAGATTGGCATGATCAAATGCCAATCTATTTTTTTGAGGGTGGAATGACCATGAATATTAAAACCGCACTGCTTCTGCTCCCTCTGAGCTTGCCCAGTCTGGCTTTCGCTACTGTAGGCGGCCCACAAAATATTGAAGTTCTAGGCTATGAAGTCAAAGAACAGAAGCTTTATATCATGCGTCATTATCTTGATGGTCGTGGACGCTTGCCTCAACTGTATTATTATAATTTTAAATCCCAAAAACCAAATCAACTGGTTCAGGTCAATTCCTTATATATCAATCCTAAAACCAAGCGCATCGATTATGATCAAGACAGTCGCAAGTTTGATCAGGACATTGCCAAAATCAAAAAACGTTTAGTTCCGTTAAATCCAATTCAAAAATCAAAGCCACAGCTTAAGGTGTTAAAGACAACGAAAGGTAGCGCGCCTGACTGGCATGATCCTCAGGAAAAAGTGCCAAAATGGACCTATCAATATCAAGTAAAATCCAGCTTACAAAAAAGTCCGGTTCAGCAAGCAGTCAGTTATCAGCAAGGCTTGAAAATTAGCCAGGCCTATAAAGTTCCGAAACAGAATAAAACCCTGGTAATAGTAAAGTATCTGGGTATTCCTTTTGAAACAGGTTATAGCATTGAAGATCCGGCACTGTTAAGTCGATAACNNCTCAATTGAGACCTTATTTTTATTCTAGGACATTTACGGATCAAGCCGCTGTAGAACGCTCAGCGATTGGCACTACTTTACGTAGTTCTGGACCGGTATAGTCCGCGCTTGGACGGATAATACGGTTATCTGCACGCTGTTCCATCACATGCGCTGCCCAACCTGTCACACGTGACATAACAAAGATCGGGGTAAACAACTCGGTTGGAATGCCCATGAAATGATAAGCCGAAGCATGGAAGAAATCCGCATTACAGAATAATTTCTTCTCACGCCACATGACTTCTTCGCAGCGCACTGACACTGGATAAAGTACGGTATCACCGACATCTTTGGCTAAACGCTCCGACCAGACTTTAATAATGCCATTACGCGGATCATTGTCCTTATAGATCGCATGACCGAAGCCCATGATTTTTTCTCTACGTTCCAGCATGCCCAGCATTTCACGTTCAGCTTCTTCAGGCGACTTCCAGTTTTCGATCATGTCCATCGCAGCTTCGTTGGCACCGCCATGTAGAGGGCCACGCAAGGAACCGATTGCACCGGTAATACAGGAATGCATATCTGACAGCGTTGATGCACACACACGAGCGGTAAAAGTCGAAGCATTGAATTCATGCTCTGCATACAGAATCAAGGAAACATTCATTACCTGTTCATGTAGCTCATTTGGTTTTTCACCATGCAGAAGATGCAGGAACTGTGCACCAATCGAATCATCGTCAGTATTTTCTTCAATACGTACGCCGTCATGACTATAACGATACCAGTAACAAATGATTGCCGGCAAAGTTGCCAAAATGCGGTCTGCGATATCCTGTTGCTGCTCAAAAGACTGCTCAGTTTCAAGATTGCCCAGCATGGAAACGCCAGTACGCATCACATCCATTGGATGCGAATCCGCAGGAATACGCTCAAGGACTTCTTTTAATGCCTGAGGTAAAGTGCGCAAGGATTTCAGTTTGGCTTTGTAGGCTGCCAATTGCTCTGCTGTCGGCAATTCTCCGAAGAAAATCAGATAAGCGACTTCTTCAAACTGGCAATGTTCAGCCAGATCCTGCACGTCATAACCGCGATAGGTCAGACCTGCGCCACTTTTGCCTACTGTTGAAAGTGAGGTTTTACCTGCCACTTGTCCGCGCAATCCTGCGCCAGTGAGTACTTTTCCTTCAGCCATTTTTTTAATTCTCCTGTTTAAACAGTTTATCTAATGTGTCTTCGAAGCTGTGATAATCTAAAAATTCGTAGAGTTCTTTTCGTTGTTGCATGATATCCAGCACATTTACCTGAGTACCATGTTCGCGCACCGAACGCATCACTTCAAGTGCGGCTTTTTGCATTGCACGTGTCGCTGACAATGGATACAGCACCATGCCAATGCCCTGCTCAGCCAATTCATCTACCGTATAATAGGGTGTATCACCAAATTCGGTAATATTCGCCAGGACTGGCACACCGACCGCATCACATACTGTACGGTACATGGTGATATCAGTCATCGCTTCAGCAAAAATCGCATCTGCGCCCGCTTCAACACAGGCAGAAGCACGGTCAATCACGGCTTGCAGGCCTTCTTTTTGTAGCGCATCGGTACGCGCCATCACCACGAAGTTTGAATCGGTTTTCGCATCTACAGC
>DFCG01000192.1:9561-15941 GCA_002367455.1 Acinetobacter sp. UBA3060
AGTAAAGGTGTATCCACACGTTCAGTGATCCGGCGTACATCTTCAAGAACATTATCCAGGCTGGTCATGCCCAGGTCAGGCAAACCATAAGAATAATTCGCGACACCCGCACCTGATAAATAAATGGCTTTATAACCGACCTGTTTGGCCATCATGGCAGCATAGGCATTTACCGTGCCCATAATTTGCAATGGTTTCTCGACTTCAAGCGCTTGTCTAAATCTTAAACCTGCAGACATTTGTTCTGTCATCTTCCTTTTCCACAGTCTTGGCTATAATTATTGAAATTCGAGTATACTCATTTGGCTTGCTCATTCCATAACCTGATAGAACAAATACTCTAAAACTTTAGTCAAATTTTTAAGTTTTGCTTTACCTAATTAGCAAATAGCGCCCTTATCCGGCGCAATTATGAAATATGTGCATATATTTGCTATGATGGCGTTTCAATCTCTATTGACATGTTGATGTACTATCTCCTATGCAAGACCTCGCCCTAGAACCGCTCGCCAAAGATCTGCCACAGACCAAACGTGGTCATGAGCGTTGTATTGCGCTGCTGATCAGTGCAACCGAGCTATTTCTGGAACGGGGTTATGACGCTGTGTCTCTGGATGATATCGTCCAGCATGCCGGAGGCTCCAAAGCTTCGATCTATAAATACTTTGGCAATAAAGAAGGCTTGTTTAAAGCCATCTGCGATTATCGTCGTATCAAGTTTTTTGAAGATATCAGTATTCCAATCGAACTGATGGCGCTGGATTTTCGTAGTTATTTAGTACACACGTTGCTTAATTTTTATCACCAGATCATGCAACCTGAAAACTCGGCCTTTATGCGTCTGGTGCTGGAACAGAGTCAGCGCAATCCAGAACTTGCTCAACATATTCATGAGCGAGGCCCGGTGCATGTGCAAAGCGCCATTGCCACGGCTTTAGAACAGGCAAATGCGCAAGGTTTATTGCATTGTGAAAATCCACAATATTCGGCGCAGCTGTATTTTGGTATTTTGCGCAATCTGGAATGGCGTATTCTGATGGGAATTCCGGTACAGGAAGATGATCAGGAAATCGACAAATACATCAGTTATTGTGTGGATCGCTTTTTAGACGGTCATCAAAAAGTCTAGTTTTTTTGCATTTTTCATTGCTTATAGTATATTAGCCGATTCCGTATTTTTTCTTAAACTAACCAACAACTGATTGTTGATCGAGTTTTTCGGCAATTATTGTGGAGTAACGAATGGCTCTCCGTCACTTTCTCACCTTACGCGATTTATCAACTTTAGAACTTAACCAGATTTTGCAACGCGCAATTGAGCTTAAGCGCAAACAGCATAACAATGAAGTGTTCCAACCATTTGTTGGTAAAGTGATGGGCATGATTTTTGAAAAATCGAGTACCCGTACGCGTGTTTCGTTTGAAGCTGGCATGAGCCAATTTGGTGGCAGCGCGATTTTCCTGTCTTCACGCGATACCCAGTTAGGTCGTGGTGAACCGATTGAAGATTCTGCACGTGTGATTTCAAGCATGCTGGATATCGTNNGATGACCACCATCCTTGCCAGCTACTTGCTGATATGCAGACTTATGTAGAGCAACGTGGCTCAATCGAAGGGAAAACTGTTGCCTGGATTGGTGATGGCAACAATATGTGTAACTCTTATATTGAAGCTGCACATATGTGGGGCTTTAATCTGAAAATTGCAGCGCCAAAAGGCTATGANNAATGAACGTCTGATGGATCTTGCACATCCGGATTGCTTGTTTATGCACTGCTTGCCTGCACATCGTGGTGAAGAAATTTCAGAAAATCTGCTTGACCATAAAAATGCTGTAGTTTGGGATGAAGCGGAAAATCGCTTGCACGCGCAAAAAGCTTTGGTTGAATTCCTGATTAATGAAAATCTGAAAAAAGACTAATTTTTTAAGATGAATCTTCACAAATTAAGCACCAATCTCTGGTGCTTTTTTTGTCTCAGCTCTTATAATCATTGTTGAAATGGAATAAAAAGTGATTTTATACAATGCAAAAAAAATATTGGATTTTGGCACTCTTGACAGGTTTTAGCAGTGTCGCCTTACCGGTGCATGCTTCTGAATTTGACCAATATCTTCAAGAAAAAAATATTATTGACAGCAAATTTAAAATTCAGAAAAGAGCTGAGCTAAATGAATTACTCGCAGTGCTCAGTGCAGAGGATTCTAGAACTTTACCATTGCAGATTGATCAAAATACGATTATTGAACAATTGCAGTTGAGCGCTAATAAAACCACGCTAAAAGGAATGATTACCACACCCGACTTCAGCCAGTTTGAAAAAGACCTCGGGCGCAAAGAGGTGATGAAAGTAATTCGTAATAATCTGCTCAATAATTGTGAAATTTTCTTTGAACATCGTTATCAGATTGAGAACCCTTACAAGGTTGAACTTACATTGAACTCGCAAACGCAAACTTATAAGACTGCTATTTCCCAGAAAGATTGCAAATTGAAATAGTCTAAATATATAAGAAATTTCGGGTGATTCGATTACAGAATTTAGAAAACAAAAAAGGTAGCTTTGGCTGCCTTTTTTGATGAACTTTTTTATCGAGGTGTACTCCGATTAACGTACCAAGCCTTGTGGTTGCAAAATAATAATTAATGCGCCCAGTATGACCACCATACCGCCAAGCAGATCCCAACGTGACAGCGTCACTTGATCAATGAAGCGCAACCACATCAGGGCAGAAAAAATATAAATACCACCATATGCTGCATAGATCCTTCCCGAAGCAGCCGGATGTAAGGTTAATAGCCAGACAAAGATCGCTAAAGCCAGAGCTGTCGGAATCCACAACCAATGACTTTTTCCCCGATTTAAAATTAGATAAGGAAAATAACAGCCTAAAATTTCCATCAATGCAGTGACGAAAAACAGGAAAAATGTCGTGAATAACTTGGTAATTTGAATATCCATAATTTATCTTTTGAACTAGATGAAAGAATGTAATGCTTTAAAATATGAATGCATGAAAAAACCCGTGCAAGCACGGGTTTAATCTTTTCCATCAATTAGGCTGGTTCAGCTGTCTGGTCTTCAAAAACTTCAAGTTTTAAGCCGACCGCCTTACCATTTTCTTTCTTAACAGACACCGCAACATTACCGCCATTTTCAGCCAGTTCGCCGAACAGGATCATTTCAGCCAGCGGTTTTTTCAGGTGTTCCTGAATCAGACGCTGCATTGGACGTGCACCCATTAAACGGTCATAGCCATGTTCAGCCATCCATTCACGTGCGCTCTGATCCACTTCGAGCATGACTTTTTTATCATCCAGTTGTGCCTGGAGTTCTGTCAGGAATTTATCTACAACATTTTCAATAATGCTGCTTGGTAATGCCTTGAACTGGATCACGCCATCAAGACGGTTACGGAATTCCGGCGAGAAGGCTTTCTTCATCGCTTCCTGATTATCGTTACTATTGTCTTGTTCCATGAAACCGATGCTGGCACGAGAAATACTCTCAGCACCAATATTGGTGGTCAGTACCAAGACCACGTTGCGGAAGTCAGATTTACGCCCGTTATTATCGGTCAATGAACCATGGTCCATGATCTGCAATAACAGGTTAAATACATCTGGATGTGCTTTTTCGATTTCATCAAGAAGTAATACACAGTGCGGATTTTTGTGAATCGCATCGGTGAGCAAGCCACCTTGATCAAAACCGACATAGCCCGGAGGTGCACCGATCAGACGGGACACTGCATGGCGTTCCATGTATTCCGACATATCAAAACGAACCAGTTCCACACCCATCTGTTTCGCGAGCTGCTTGGTCACTTCGGTTTTACCAACACCTGTAGGACCCGCAAAGACAAAACTACCTACAGGCTTATCTGGAGACTTCAAACCGGCACGTGACAACTTAATTGCAGATGCCAAGGCCTCAATGGCTTCATCCTGTCCAAACACCACACGTTTCAGATCTCGCTCAAGATTTTCCAGCACGCTCTTGTCATCTTTAGAGACCGTTTTTGGTGGAATACGCGCAATTTTCGACACGATGTCTTCGATATTTTCTACCGTAATTAAACTATCATCTTGCTCCGCTTTCAGACGGCGCTGAGCACCGGCTTCATCAATCACATCAATTGCTTTATCTGGCAGGAAGCGGTCATTGATAAATTTTGCAGATAGCTCTACTGCAGATACCAGAGCTTGATCGTCATACTCCACATGATGGAAATCTTCAAATTTCGATTTCAGACCACGTAGGATATCAATGGTTTCTGAAATAGAGGGTTCATTCACATCAATTTTCTGGAAACGGCGTGATAAAGCATGATCTTTCTCAAAGACCTGGCGGTATTCCTGGAAAGTGGTTGAGCCAATGCAACGTAAAGAACCATTTGCCAGCGCCGGTTTGATCAGATTCGATGCGTCCATAGTGCTGCCCATGCTCGAACCTGCACCAATAATCATGTGAATTTCATCAATAAACAGTACTGCTTCAGGTTTCTTTTTCAGCGCATTTAAAAGCTGTTTCAAGCGTTTTTCAAAATCACCACGGTATTTGGTTCCTGCCACCAAAGCACCAATGTCCAGACTGAAGATTTCAGCATTTTCCAGTGGTTTTGGCGCTTTACCATTCACGATCAACCAAGCCAGACCTTCAGCAATTGAGGTTTTACCGACACCTGGATCCCCGACAAGCAGCGGGTTGTTTTTACGACGGCGGCAAAGAATTTGTGCGGCACGCTCGATTTCTTTTTCACGACCAATCAGTGGATCGGTCTTGCCCTTTTGTGCTTCAACATTCAGGTTAGTGGTATAAAGCTCAAATGGACCTGAACTCGCTGAAGACGCTGATTCGCCATCTAGGTCTTCGATTTCCTCTTCAGACTGTGCATCTTCTTTACGCGTACCATGAGACAGGTACTGAGTCAGGGTCAGACGGTTAATTTGATGACGTTTAAGCAGATAGACTGCAAATGAGTCACGCTCAGAATACATGGCAACCAGAATATCAGCACCTTCTACAGTACGATCGCCGCCGCTTGATTGCACGTGAAAAATCGCGCGTTGCAAGATCCGGTCGAAGCTTTCTGTAGGGTGTGGTGCCTGATCACTATTTTCACCAAGTTTAGGGGTATGTTGTTCTACGTACTCTTCTAATTCCTTACGCAACACGATAATATCCGCACCACATGCTTTGAGAGCATTCACGGCAGAATCGTTGTCAAGCAAGGCTAACAATAAATGTTCTACGGTCAGGAACTCATGTCTCTTTTGACGAGCCATGCTGACAGCCAAACGTAGTGATACTTCTAATTGACGACTGAGCATGTAACCCCCTTAATCTTTAGGCTCTATTTGGCAAAGTAACGGATGACCTTGTGATCGAGCATAATTATTGACTTGGTTCGCTTTGGTCTCCGCAATGTCTCGAGGATAAACCCCAGCTACACCCTTTCCTTCATAATGTACAGTTAGCATTACTTGTGTAGCTTGGTCAAGATTCATTGCAAAGTATTGTTGTAAAATTTCAATTACAAACTCCATCGGCGTATAGTCGTCATTTAATAAAACAACGGCATATAATGGTGGACGTTTCAGTTCTGGCGGTGCAGTCTGTACAGCTAGGTCAGAATCACCGTCTTCAGAGGGTTCATTTGCTAAACGTGGGCTGATATGCCAATCAACGATTCCAGACTCATTAAAAGAATTTTTAATATCACTTAAACACATTTGACGTTTATTGCTTGGCATAAGATTTATATTTCACACTTAATTTGCATTTGCTTCGGTTTTCGGAATTTCGGACAAGGTGGCAGACTGATTTTCTACTGCTTTGCCCTGTTCCCAACTAAAACGACGAATCACAGGTTTGGCACCAGTAAGACGCACTTCAATAAATTCTGGCTTAAAGCCCTTAGGCATGGTCCAGCGGCCAGTGAGTCGCTCATAATTTTCGAAATTAAAGTTTTTATCTTCCAGTGGCACCACCAGAATTTCCGTACCTTTAATCAGGCGCAGTTCCACGCTACCTGAAGCACGGCTTTTGCCTGGGCTGACCTGAACCAGATCAATCTGGTATTCAAAAGCATTTTCGGGTAATGGTTTAATCGACAGGTTTTGAACCGCCAATGCCAGACCACCACGCTGACGCAAGATCTCGCGATAAATGGTTCCCACACTTTCGGCCTGCACCTGTTCATCACGTGCCTTGGTCATGGCCAGATACAGATCATTGGCATTGCTGACAGCCAGATCACGCTCCTGAACCGCAGTATTCAGCGTCTTGTTCAGTGTTTCCAGACTGGCTTTTTGAGTCTGTACTACATCGACCAGTTGCTCTGCATCCGCATCATAACCCGCCGCAGTCAAACCCT
>DFCG01000045.1:0-2828 GCA_002367455.1 Acinetobacter sp. UBA3060
CGCATGCCGCCATCATAAGGATGATAATCGATCTTGGTCAGCAGGCGCAGGCCTTGGGCATTGCCTTCAAACTGGCGTACATCGGCTTCCTGTTCAGGACTCAAATCTTTTAAAAAGTCGGTATGAGAAGCATCGTCAAACCA
Organism: Acinetobacter sp. UBA3060; assembly: GCA_002367455.1. Taxonomy (GTDB): domain Bacteria; phylum Pseudomonadota; class Gammaproteobacteria; order Pseudomonadales; family Moraxellaceae; genus Acinetobacter. The sequence continues at coordinate 144 of DFCG01000045.1, forward strand.
TTCCCGAATGGCGTATTCACCAGCATGACCAAAAGGCGGGTTACCAATATCATGCGCTAGACAAGCAGCCTGAATGATGGCACCGACATCGGCCGGAGAAATCCAGGCAGGTAAATTATCTTTGATTTTCTCGGCAGCCAGCATACCCAGTGAACGGCCAATACAGGAGACTTCTAGCGAATGGGTTAAGCGGGTATGAATGCCATCATGCTGGGTCAGTGGATGGACCTGGGTTTTGCGGTTTAACTGCCGGAAGCTTTGGGAAAAAATAATACGGTCATAATCTTTATGAAACGGGCTACGTGCCAGTTCAGTGCTCTGCTTTTTACTACCAATCCGAACTGTCGAAAGCAGTTCTAACCAACGCATTTGAGTCATTTATCATTATTCAGTGATCCACTATTTGCATCATGCCAAAAAACTAGCTCCTGCACTAGGGCAGTGCGACATGAATTGTCATGCTGCCTATTGTTATTTTAGTCAGCTGGAAAAGACTGAGAATTAAAAATCGAAATCATCAAATGAACAATAAAAAGCAGGCTCAATGGCCTGCTTTTTGTTTAGGATGAAGAATCAAATTAGCTCTTCACCATTTTTCTTGGCCTGTTGTGTGTCTTTATAGACATTCAGGCAAATCGTGAACAAGACCAGGCTTGCCACCAATGGCCAAAAAAGTACATATAGGGTCAATAATTGACTTGTCATCTGAAATCTCCTTATTTACTTTTCTCAGATAGCTGGTGAAATTCAATCACCATCTTGTTGATTTGCTTAAAATCAAATTTTTCTTTGCTGTAGAATAGCGTCAACACAGTACATACCAGCGCACTACTGCCATACGCTGTCAGTGAGCTTAACAAGGTGCCGTATTCACGCAAGAAGCCGATGGTCCATGGCATGAAGCCAATACTGGCCAATATGCCAACGACCAGACCCACTTTCTTGCCGAAGAAACCAAAGGTCATCAAACCCAGCACCACACCAATCCCCAGGGTCGCAACGAGTTCAAAGCCAAGTGCGATCAATCCCTGAATCGGAAGCCATTCAAAACGTACTATCAGAAAGCTGAAAAATGCGAGGCCCACTGACCAGTTAAAGGCCCGGGCATTCACCTTGTCCCAATACAGGCTGACAATCACCGGGAATACAATAGAGCCCCAAAGCGCACCCACAAAAATCAGCATCGACAAAATGTCAAACTTCAAGGTGGCAATCACAATCCCCAGCATGGTGGCAACGATCATGGTCATACGGCCAATAAACAGCATTTTCTTTGGATCAGGACGGTTTTTCGCAATCTGTTTGCCATAAATGTCCGTCATGACAATCGCAGACAGGGCAGACAGATCCGAGTCAGCGGTAGAAGACAATGCTCCAATCACCATGATGAATAACAGCGCGACCATAAATGGAGAAAGATAAGTCGCTGCCATTTGCGGAATCAGGTTATTCAGGTTGCCATCAATAGGTTGAATACCTGCAAATAGTGCCAATAACCCCAGCATGCCTAGACCAATAACAATTGCAGCATAACCAATGGTTGCAGTGATAAAACTCGGTTTGATCAGGTCTTCACGGACTGCAAACAGGCGCTGGGCAATGGTCTGATTACCAATCGCGTAGGCCAATACGGCAACAAAAAATGGTGCACCTTGTTCCAGAAAGGCTGTTTTAGAGAAAAAATCCAGCTGTTCCGGCTGCAGGTGATGAATCCCGCTTTGAAACAGGGAAGGTCCGCCTAAGGTAAAGAACAAGGTTGGAATAATGATCACAGCCGCGACAATCATCGCCACCAGTTGACCAAAATCGGTAAACACCGAAGAACGGAACCCCGACCAAAGGGTATAGGACAGTACACCGATACCGGTAATCAGCACGCCATGGATAAAGCTTAAAGGAGATAAAATCTCAACCAGTGCCCCAGCGGCGGTAAAGTTCACCATCAGGCTGATGACGCTACCCACAATATTGGAACCTGCCAGAATCATCTGGCTTTGGTTGCCATGCCGGGCATGCATAATTTCTGCCAGGGTGTGGGCATTAGGCGCCAGTTCACGAAAGCGCTTACCAAAGGGATAGATAAATAAAATCATCAGCGCACCCCATAAACCATAGTGGAGGGCACCGGAAACGCCGTATGTATATCCGGATGAAGCTGCTGCATAAAATGATGCGGCCCAGATCCAGGTGGCGGTCATACTGGCCGCAGACATTCCAAATCCGATGGAGCCATTCGAGACCATGTAGCCATCAACATTCTCATTTTTCTGTTTAATACGTAACGATAGTAGAAAGGTGATGCCATAGAAAAGCACCATCAATAGTACAGTTGCTGTACTAGTGAATTGAAACATACATACTCCTTAAGCGGGTCACCTTTTGTTTTTGAAAATTAAATCATTGGTGACAGATTAAGGCTCTAAAATAGACAGAGCAGTGAAGCTATAGAACATCAAAAAATTAGTGTCCGAATATAGAATTTATATTCATCTCTACAGCAGAAAGGAAAAACCATTGCCAGGCCCAGAATTTGGACAATTCCTCAGCAATTCGGCTAGAGCTTAACATAAAATCATCAAATTTACTGATGAAGTGTCTATTTGGTAAGATTCTTAGCTGATATAGACGTGTGGGTCTGTTATTCTGTTAGTTGAATAAAAAAGAAAATTTTCTATATTTTTTCAG
>DFCG01000018.1:0-6521 GCA_002367455.1 Acinetobacter sp. UBA3060
CAAATTTTTCCCATAAAAAAGCGCTGAATAATCAGCGCTTTTTTGAGTCTTAGATTAAGAAATTTTCTTGAAGATAAAATCATTAATCTTGTGACCGGCTTCGATGCCGCGACGTTCAAACTTGGTTTGCGGACGCCATTCCGGACGAGGGTAGCTGTTGCCTTTGCCTGCCAGATTTTCCAGTCGTGGACGTTCTTCCAATACTTCAATCATCCATTCCGCATACGGTTCCCAGTCCGTTGCAGCATGGAAAGTTCCGCCAAGTTCTAGCTTTTGCTCCACCAGTGGCATACGGTCATGCGAAACAAAACGGCGTTTAAAATGACGCTTTTTCTGCCATGGATCNNACTGGATATTCCAAAATTAAGTGACCATATTGTTCAAGCGCAGTACGTTGAGAGGTGTTTAGCGGCATTGAGCGGCGCATAAACGTCACGATTTCACGGTGCTCGCTTAAGTTTTCCAGCTCCACGACTTGCTGGTCTAATTGATCGTTCGACATAACTTTGGCAAATCTAAAAATTCAGAATGCGGTATTTTAAGTCCTGAGCCGAGCAAGTCAAACTTTTCTCGGTATTTCTCCATAAAAATTGGCGAGATCTTCCAGATAAAATAAAAGAGCCAATTGAGGCTCTTTTATTAATCATCGTTCATCAGCTACTAAAACGGTCAATCAGTGTACTGCTGGCTTCATTTAAACCGATTATCCTTACATCTATACCTTGGGCTTTAAACTTCTGAATCACGTTATTCAGCATATTTACCGAAGTCACGTCCCAGATATGCGCGTGGGTTAGATCCAGTTCGACATGCTCAAGCTTCTCTTTAAAATCAAAGAACTGATAGAATTTTTCTGTACTGCTAAAGAAAATCTGTCCGGAAATAACATAGCTACGTGAATTGGCTGCATTTAAATACGTATAGACATGTACGGTTCTTTCCAGTTTATTAATAAAAAACAGGGCAGAGAGCAATACGCCGACAAATACACCAAGCGCCAGATTATGAGTGGCAAGCACGACAATAATCACGGCAATCATCACGGTATTAAATTCCAGTGGATGCTTGCTAAACTGTTTGATCGCTCCCCATTGAAAGGTGGTAAATGCCACCATAATCATGATGGCAACCAGCGCTGCCATTGGAATATAAGCCAGCCAGTCTTTCAGAAATACCACGAGACATAGCAGAAACACACCAGCGACCAGAGTCGATAAACGGGTACGTGCCCCTGAAGACACATTGATAATTGACTGGCCGATCATGGCACAACCGGCCATCCCGCCCATAAAGCCGCTGACAATATTGGCCATACCCTGACCACGACATTCCTGATGACGGTCACCTTCAGTTCCGGTCACTTCATCAATGACTGTAGTGGTCATCATGCTTTCCAGCAAACCGACAGTCGCCAAGGTAAAGGAATAAGGCAGGATAATTTGCAAGGTTTCCAGATTGAGTGGAATTTCTGGAATCAGGAATACTGGCAAAGTATCCGGGAATTGNNCGCATTAATTTAGCGACTTTAAAATAACCGGCAATGACCTGAATGATGCCGGTCAGAATTGTGGCAGCCAGCAGATATTGCAGACCATGTTCTTTTACCAAGGTAATCATCAAAAGCGCCATTGCACCTGTAGCCGCCGAGATCATGGCAGGACGACCGCCAAAAAAGGCAATGGATACCGCAATGCAGAAAGAGGCATATAAACCGACTTGCGGATCGACACCGGCAATGGCAGAGAAGGCAATTGATTCAGGAATCAGGGCCAGTCCCACCACCAGGCCTGCCAATACATCTGTGCGGATATTAGAAAACCATTCTTCTTTTTTCAGGCTAATCACGAAATATCATCTATATTTTGAAAACCTGTGTATGTTAAACAGATAGAGATAAAAATCTACACAAGATTGACTTGCAAAAGCCCAGAATATCCTGAATATTGAATGAGTAACTGCCCTGAGGTGACAGTTACGCTTTTTTGCAATTTACAGGTTTGATCACTTGAAAGTTTGTTAGAAGCGATTTAAAACATTGAGAAGTGTATAACAAGGATCAGAAATGAAGCTTTACTATTCACCAGGTGCCTGCTCACTGGCAGCACATATTATTTTAAATGAAATTAATGTCGATTTTGATTTGGAACGTGTTGATTTAAAAACACATAAAACAGAAAAAGGTACGGATTATTACGAAGTTAATCCTAAAGGCTATGTACCAGCGTTAGAAATTAACCCTGGTCTGATCCTGACAGAAAATGTTGCAATTCTACCGTTTCTTGCTCAACACGATCCAAAACAAGATCTGATTCCACCATCGGGCATGGGACGTGCCAAAGTGCTGGAATGGTTAGGTTATCTGAACTCTGAACTACATGATGCCTATGCGGTGTTCTTCGGTGGCAAGTTATCCGAAGATGAAAAGAAAAAAGCCTATGCAGAGATTGATCGACTATTGAGTTATATCGATAAAGCTATCGGTGAATCGGACAATGATTATCTGGTGGATGATAACTTTGGGCCTGCGGATGCCTATCTATTTGTCTTGACCAACTGGTCGAACCAGATTGAGCATGATTTGAGTCCATATAAAAATATTATTCATATCCGTAATAAAGTGGCAGAACGTCAGTCTGTACAGATTGCTATGCGTGATGAAGGTCTGATTCCTTAACTAAAAACAAAAATAAAGGACTCAATTGAGTCCTTTATTTTTGTTGATGAAAATTTATTTAAAGAAATAGCCGGTTTCCGGTGAGCTGGCATTGGCCATACGCTTGCGCGGCATACGGCCTGCAAGAAAAGCTTCTCGGCCTGCTTCAACGGCTTTTTTCATCGCAGATGCCATTAATACCGGATTTTGTGCAGCTGCAATTGCTGTATTCATGAGTACGCCGTCACAGCCCAGTTCCATCGCAATCGCAGCATCACTGGCTGTACCGACACCGGCATCGACCAGAACCGGGACTTTGGCATTTTCCTTGATGATTGACAGGGTGTGTGGATTCAGAATGCCCAGACCAGAACCAATCAGGCTACCCAGTGGCATAATCGCGACACAGCCCATGCTTTCCAGCTCTTGCGCCACGATCGGATCATCCGAGGTATAAACCATGATCTCAAAGCCATCGTCAATCAAGGTGCGAGCGGCTTTCAATGTTTCAGTCACGTTTGGATAAAGCGTTTTTTCATCACCTAAAACTTCAAGTTTGACCAGATTGTGGCCATCGAGCAACTCACGCGCCAGCATACAGGTGCGGACGGCACTATTGGCATCGAAGCAACCTGCAGTATTCGGCAAAATGGTATATTTTTCCGGAGGAATCACTGATAGCAGATTCGGCTGGTCAGGATCTTGGCCAATATTGACCCGGCGAATAGCGACAGTGACAATCTCTGCACCACTGGTTTCAATGGCCTGCTGAGTTTCATTTAAATCTTTGTATTTGCCCGTGCCTACCAAAAGGCGTGACTGGAATTGGCGTGAACCAATCTGTAATAAATCTTGCATAATTGTCCCGAGTATTAGCCGCCACCGACCGCGTGAATAATTTCTATTTTGTCTGTATCGCAAATTGGCGTATCGCCCAATCTGCTTTTAGGAATAATCATTTCATTGACTTCAACTGCAAAACGCTTACCCTCAAGCGCCATACTCTGAATCAGTTCCAGCAGATTCTTGCAGTGAGTTTCCTGTCGTTCGCCATTGATGTAAATCATCATTCTAGCAACCCTCCATGATTAAGTGTTGTTCAAACTTATCTGGCGTATTTTAAAGCATTCCAGGCCAGAATTAACCATCCGGCAATCATTAAAGCCCCGCCGATGGGCGTAATAGCACCTAAACCGCGGGGTAATCCTAAGGCCATGATATACAGTGAGCCAGAAAACAGTAAAATACCGACCTGAATCAGACCGAAGCTCCATTGAATGGGCAATGCAGGGATGACTTTCGCCAGTAAAGAAAGAATCAGTAGTCCTAAGGCATGATAGAAAAAATAATCCGTTGCCGTTTGCCACCAGCCGAGCTGTGCTTCAGTCGCCCGCGCTTTTAAACCATGTGCACCAAAAGCACCGAGCATGACTGCAAGTGCCAAATTAAGTGCTGAAATCGCAATCCACATTTGAATTGATCTTCCTGATAAAGTTTGCGCTCAACCTTAGCATAAATTCAAAATGCGGACATAAAAAAGCCTTCATCAAAGAAGGCTTTTTCGAGGTAAATCAGTAACAGAATTTGGTGTTAATTGGATGACATCGCCACTTTAATTTTTTCCATGGCATTTTTTTCCAGCTGACGAATACGTTCCGCAGAAACATTATATTCGGCTGCAAGCTCATGCAGGGTCGATTTCTCGTCATCTAGCCAGCGACGCTGCAAGATATTACGTGAACGATCATCTAGCTGATCCATGGCTTCATGCAGGGCAGAGGTGCTTTGCTCCTCATAGTCTTCATTTTCAATCAGACGAGCCGGGTCATAACGATTATCTTCAAGATATAACGCTGGTGCCACATGGGTGGAACCTTCATCATCGTCATCGCTTGATGCATCAAAAGCCGCATCATACGCCGTCAGACGGCCTTCCATTTCCAGTACTTGTTCTGGTGTGACATTTAAATCATTGGCAATAGACTGTGCTTCTGCGAGCGTCAACTTTTTCGATGATTTCTTCAGGCTGCGCAGATTAAAGAACAGTTTACGTTGCGCTTTAGTGGTGGCGATTTTCACGATACGCCAGTTACGGATCACGTATTCGTGAATTTCCGCCTTGATCCAGTGCACGGCAAATGACACCAAACGTACGCCCATATTCGGGTCAAAACGTTTCACAGCTTTCATCAGACCCAGGTTGCCTTCCTGAATCAGGTCACCTTGTGGCAGACCATAACCTGCATAACTACGCGCAATATGTACCACAAAACGCAAGTGCGACATGACCAGCATTTTCGCTGCATCTAAATCTTGGTCATAGTAATAGCGTTCAGCCAACTCTTTTTCTTGTTCGGCTGTTAAAATCGGAATCTGATTGACAGTGCTGATATAAGCACCGAGGTTGACACCTGGCGCCGATAATGACAGGGGCATCAACTGATTGCGGCTGTCACTCATGTGTTCTCCTTGAAGTGCGGGATAACCCTAAACTAGGTTTTATCTTAATCCAATCTCTCCACAAATAATGGATATTTGGGTAGAGAAATGTAAAAAAGTATACGAAAGTGAGGATCAACAGTTTAATTGAAATTTTTTAAGATTCAATTAAGTAGTGAAACTCTGTATCAGAAATTTTTTTAAATTCAAGCTTGAGCTGATGCAGCTGACAATAGCGGCTGACATCCGTCTGGCTATGCGGATCAGATGATTTCAGCAGGAATGTTTTCTGATTTCCGGCCTTTAATGCACGCTTTAACATTAATAGCGGCATCGGNNTTTAAGAAAAAGAAGATCTAAATGACTTTATAAAGTCTTTTGACAATTTTCATGAAAAAAATAACTAAATCAAACAGAACATGCTAAAAAAAATCTATTAATTGTGATAAACCCATGTTAAGCTCGTTGCGTATTTGGGACTTTGAATAAACAAAGTGATTGTTTTTCACCCTATTACATAAATGGATGTAACCGGGATTTTGTTGATAGTTTTACAGAATGATTACAAGCTTAAAAATAATATTTTCAAACTTGTTTGCTCTGCTGTTTGCAACACCGGGTGGTCCTTCTTTTAGTTTCAATGAGGATTAACTTATGACAGCTGCTCGCGAACAAGGCGTAGTTAAGTGGTTTAACGATACTAAAGGCTTCGGCTTTATTCAACGTAACGGCGGCGATGACGTATTCGTTCATTTCCGTGCTATCCAAGGTGACGGTCACCGTTCACTTCGTGACGGCCAACGTGTTGAATTCAGTGTTGTTAAAGGCCAAAAAGGCTTTCAAGCTGAAGAAGTTCAACCATTAGACTAATCTTCGGATTAAGCTAAAAAGAAAACGCTCCAATATAACTTGGGGCGTTTTTTGTTTATACTATCCCTATCTTAGTGATTACCCAATTAGAGCACCGCTTTATGTCATCTGGTTTTGAAACCTTAAATTTACATCCCAATCTAAAAAAAGCGATTGATGCTTTAGGCTTTACCACCATGACGCCTATCCAGCAGAAGGTTTTGAAATTCACGCTGGCAGGACATGATGCCATTGGCCGTGCGCAGACAGGTACAGGTAAAACTGCCGCCTTTTTAATTAGTATCATGAACGATCTATTAAATAATCCGATTCAGGAACAACGCTATCGCGGTGAGCCACGTGCGCTGATTTTGGCACCCACCCGTGAACTGGCGTTACAGATCGAAAGCGATGCACAGGATCTGGCGAAATATGCCGGTCTCAATGTGGTGACCTTGCTGGGTGGTGTGGATTTTGACAAGCAAAAGAACCAGCTTAATAAAGCCCCTGTCGATATTATGGTGGCAACACCGGGTCGTCTGATTGATTTTGTAGAACAAAAAGAAGTCTGGCTGGATCA
>DFCG01000018.1:6705-12495 GCA_002367455.1 Acinetobacter sp. UBA3060
GAAATTGAAAAAGCCATTGGGCAAAAATTGCCTTTGACCCGCCTGGAAGGTTATTGTTAATCCAGATCATAGAAAAACCGCTCTTGAAGAGCGGTTTTTTATTGCGCTATGGTTTGGCTTATTTGGCCTGACAGCGGAATGTAAGCACCGTCTGATAGTCGTCATTCTGGTTTAAACCAGTATTGGTACCTGCGATATTGCCAAGGACAGTAGCTGCTGCCTGAATCATCTGACCTGTTTGTTCATCGACCACGCCTTTTAAAGCGCCGTTATAAGCTGTCTTTTCATCTACAATAATTGGGGTTGATCGAGAGCCACAGGCTTTATTGGCCGCAGTAATCGCGTTGTTTTTCGAAGTCAGTTGATTTTTACCTAATCCGGTTACTTCATACTGGTTATTTTCCTTTTGCACTGCCAATGCAGTCGGGTTTGAGGCACAGGCAGTAAGCAGTAATGCGGAAATAGCTAATCCGCTGAAAGCGATTGTTTTTTTCATCATGAAATCTCAAGTAAATACGATGCTGAATATTTCAACACAGCAAGCAGCGCAGATTTTGTAGCTGTTGTATAGGTTTGGCAATTTTTGGTATAGCTCTATGTGAGTTAGGTGAAAAATAGAGAAGCACAGGATTGAAAAACCAAGCAACTTTATCTTCAAATTGTGATGAGCGTGCTGAATCGCTATGAAGTTTCTAGCGTATTTTTCTTTGAATATGCTAATCTTGAGTATGGTTTTTTAAGTGTAGATATACAAGGCAATGACGGAATCTGCGATTGACATCGTTCATCAAAATATTCACCAACGGCAATCGATTGGTCATCTGCTGGCACCCGCACCCAATGCAGAACAACTGGAAAGAGCCTTTCAAGCGGCATTAACTGCACCCGATCATCATCGGCTCAAGCCGACCACATTTGTGGTGGTTCCAGATAATCAGCGTGAAGCTTTTGGAGGGTTGCTGTCGCAGGCGCTCGTCGATTTGGGTGAAACTGAAACAGCGCAGATTGAGCGGGTCAAGAATCATCCATTTCGTGCGCCTTTATTGGTGCTTGCCTTAACGCGTTTGCAGGATCATCCTAAAGTTCCGCATTTTGAACAAATNNGCCTGTTTAAGCAGGCATTGGGAATTTCAAAAGATGATCTGGTCTCAGGTATTATTTATATTGGCACTGCAGCAAAAGCAATTCCAGCACGCGCAGAGATTCAAACCGGTGATTTTGTCAGTTATTGGAACCAGAACAGCTAGTTTGCAGGGTATAACAGGATATTAAAAAATAAGATGTCAGAATTAAATTTCTCAAAACTGGTAGAACCGGTTGCAGTTGATCATAAGACAGCTTTAAGAGTCACGGTATTGGGTGGGGGCAGCTTCGGTACTGCAATGGCCAATACTGCAGTGCGTAATGGTTGCAATACCATGATCTGGATTCGTGATGAAGCAGTTGCGGCAGATATTAATGTCACGCATATCAATAAACGCTATTTGCCAGATTTTAAGTTAGAAGAAAATCTGCTAGCGGTGTCAGATCTGGAACAGGCTGTGCGTGATCGCGATATTATTTTAGTCGCTATTCCGAGTCATTCCTTTCGGGATGTCTTGCAGCAAATCAAACCTTTTATTACGTCGCAAGCCGTGATCTCGCTGACCAAGGGTATTGAAGCCAAAACCTTTAGTTTCATGAGCGATATTATTCGTGAAGTGTTGCCTGAAGTGCCTTATGGTGTGTTATCAGGACCGAATCTGGCCAAAGAAATTGTGGCAGGACAGCCAGCAGGAACCGTGATTGCCAGCCAGTCCGAGCTGGTGCGTTATGCCGTACAACAAGCCTTACATAGTGCCTTGTTCCGCGTATTCGCCAGTGATGATGTGCATGGGGTAGAACTTGGGGGCGCATTAAAAAATATTTATGCTGTCGCGATGGGTATGGCCGCTGCGTATAACGTGGGTGAAAATACCAAGAGTATGATCCTGACTCGTGCCTTGGCTGAAATGAGCCGTTTTGCAGTAAAACTCGGTGCCAATCCGCTGACCTTTCTTGGGCTTTCAGGTGTGGGTGATTTGTTCGCAACCTGTAGCAGTCCGCTCAGCCGTAATTATCAGGTGGGTTATGCACTTGGCAAAGGTAAAACCTTGGAGCAGGCAACGACTGAATTGGGGCAAACGGCAGAAGGGATTAATACCATTGTGCAGGTCAAGGCACGTTCGGAAGAGCTCGATGTATATATGCCGATTACCTCGGCCTTGTATGATGTGATTTTTGAAGGTGCNNTATCATGCAGGCAAAAGAATATAAGGAAATCAAATGCAACTGACTTTAGTTCGACATGGCGAGGCCGCACCACCGGTCAATGGTAATGACACCAAGCGACCTTTAACGGAGCGTGGTCATCAACAGGCTGAACAAACTGCGCAGTTCTTAAAGGATCTGATTAAGCCTGAAGTGTTTGTGGTCAGTCCGTTGTTGCGAGCGCAGGAAACTCTGGCACATTTGCAGCAGTATTTTAAAGATGTGCCGGTGGTGATCTGTAATACGATCAAACCGGATGATGATGCCAAAGTCGCAGTGGAATGGTTATCGCAACTGCCTTATGAGTCGATTGTAGTGGTGTGTCATATGAATGTGGTGGCCCATATGTCTTCCATTCTGCTGGCTGAATCTTTTCATCCCTATGCATTGGCAGAAGCACGTATTTATGATCAGGCGGTGATTGCCCCGGGCTTATCCACACAGATTAAAAGTTTTATTCCTACACTATAAAAAATTAATTAAAATGGCAGAACACAATTGATGTTGTATTTATGGATGCCAGAAGCCAATGGGGTTTGGCAATGGTCAACTGGGGAATTCTGGAACACTGCGGACACATTAGAACAGCTGATTCAGGATATACAGGCTCATCATGGCGAAGAGGCGGTGGTATTTTTCCCGAGCCGTCATGTGCAAATTTTGCAGCAGACCTTGCCCAAGAGCCAATATAAGAAAATGGGCAATGATGGCATTAAATATTTGCTCGAAGAATATGTGGTGCTGCCGGTAGATGCCATGAAAGTGCTGCATCATTTTCAACAGCCGGATCAGATCAGCATTATGGGAATTGCGAATTCTACGCTTGAGACCTTGCAACATGCTTTAAGCCTGATCCCGGTCAAGCTAGCAGCTTTGTTGCCGGACTTTTTAGTGCTGCCGGTTCCTGATGCCAATCAGCGTGTGATTGCTCAAATTGGTGGGCGTTTGCTGGTGCGCGAGTCGGAATATATCGGTCAGTCGCTAGATGATCTGAGCCTTTATCTGGATTATCAGGCCAAGGACCTCAGCTATAAGGCGAGTAACCTGAATCAGGAGCAGTTGCGTAGTCTTGAAGCACTCATCACTCAGGAGCAACTGGAGTCTTTTCAATATGGTATTCCTGTACTGAAAAAGCCGAAACAGCATCCGTTTAATGTATTGCCTAAAGCAAAATCTGATGGTGCTATTTCCGGTTACTGGAAAGCCTGCGCGGCGGTTTTTCTGGGTATTTTGGTATTGCAGTTTAGTTATGATGCTGTGCGCTGGTATCAATATAAAAAAGTGGCGAATCAGACCGCCGCGCAAGCCATTGACCAGTTTAAATACTGGTTTGGACAAAATTATCCGGTCACTGAGCAAAATATCAAAAGTCAGTTTGAGGGGCAGTTGCGTCAAAGCCAGATTGCAGATACGCATGCATTGCAGCTGATTAGTCGGGTGGGGCCAGTCTTGATGCAAAATCAGATTGTGGCACAACGGGTGAATTATGATGCTTCTGTGCTAAGTATGGAACTTAAAGCCAATTCATCAGAAACGTTAAATGCACTGACCACGCAATTGAGCCAGCAAGGCTTCAAGGTGGAGCTGGGGAATATTCAGGCCAGCGGAACAGCTGCGATCGGACTGGTGAGGATTCAATAATGAAAGGCATTGAAGCACTACAAAATCGTCTGGATCAGTCTTTTGAAAAACTGAGCGATTATCTGGACAGCTTGTCGGTACGTGAACGGGTAATGGTGATTTTTACCACTGTTTTTGTGATTGTGGCGGCAGTCGGTTCTGCACTCTGGTATATGCATCAGGCGGCAGATACCCAGCAAAAACGCTTAAATCAGCTGAAAGATACCATTGTCTGGATGCAAAGTAATGCAGTGACCATGAAACCGGCTGGTGATACGCAACTGGATGCTGCGGAGAAAGTACAGCGGGTCGCACAGCAGCAAGGATTGTCGGTGGCTTCCCAGCAAATGGAAGGAAAAATTCAATTGGCGGTCATGCATGAAAATTATGCAGTACTGGCAAATTTCCTGACTCAGCTGGCACAAATGGGGCTAAGTATTGAGAAAATGGAACTAAATAATGAGGCGGGACAGATTAAATTAACGGCGAGCATACAATAAACGGTAAAAATAAAGATTTGCAAAGCATGGTTTTTTTGTCAGCCTATGCCTATAATATGCCGACTTAAAAAGCAGTAGACTTTTCTGGATATGTTGTATTCTCTAGCCCGCCCTTTGTTGTTTTCTTTAGCACCAGAGCGTGCACATGAGCTGACATTATCACTATTGAAATCATCCCATAAAATGGGCTTGATGCGTCAAAACGTTGCTGCGAAACCTGTGACCTGTATGGGAATCGAATTTCCCAATCCGGTAGGTCTTGCGGCAGGTTTGGACAAAAATGGTGCCTATATTGACGCCCTTGCCGGTCAAGGTTTTGGTTTTATTGAAATTGGTACCATTACCCCGCGACCGCAAGCCGGCAATCCTCATCCGCGTTTATTCCGTTTGCCACAGGCCAAAGCCATTATTAACCGTATGGGCTTTAATAATGATGGCGTGGATCAGCTGGTTGAAAATGTCAAAGTGGCCAAATTTAAAGGCATTCTCGGTATTAATATCGGTAAAAACGCTGATACTCCGGTAGAAAAAGCAGTAGATGATTACCTCATCTGTTTAGAAAAAGTCTATAATTATGCTTCTTATATTACCGTCAACATTTCTTCTCCCAATACCAAAAACCTGCGCAGCCTGCAAAGTGGTGATGCACTCACCGAACTGCTGGAAACACTGAAGAAGCGTCAGCTTGAATTGGCTCAGGAATACCAGCATTATGTACCTTTGGTACTGAAAGTGGCGCCTGATCTGGATAACAGCGATATTGCCTTTATTGCCAAGCAATTATTGCAATTCAAGATTGATGGCCTGATCGTGACCAATACCACACTGTCACGTGAAGGTGTAGAGGGTCTGGAGCATGCAGAGGAAGCAGGCGGTTTGTCTGGCGCGCCAGTATTTGAGAAAAGTACCGCATGTCTGGCTGCATTTGCTGCGGTATTAAAAGGACAAATTCCATTGATTGGTGTGGGTGGTATTCTTTCAGGTGCAGATGCTGCTGCCAAGAAACAGGCAGGCGCCAGCCTTGTACAAGTTTATAGTGGCCTCATCTATACTGGACCTAAACTTGTAAAAGATTGTGTAGACGCACTTTAAATCCTATGAATGCCATTGATATCTTTCTACTGATTATCTTGCTCATTGGAGGGCTCAACGGTTTGCGTCAAGGATTTATTAAAGCCTTTGCGAACTTAGTGGGATGGATCTTTGCCCTGATTGTTGCGGCAAAATATTCAACGCTACTTGCGCCGTCTATGGTTGCTCTGAGTACAGATCCAGTCGTACAAAAGATTGCGGCCTTCGCTTTTATCGTCCTGCTGATTGTAGTTCTGACCTGGATCGTTACTGCACTGTTGAACCGTATTTTAAAGAGTCTTAAACTGGG
>DFCG01000063.1:0-15884 GCA_002367455.1 Acinetobacter sp. UBA3060
GGAACAGGCAAGACCTTGCTGGCTTCTCGATTGGCCAGTATTTTGCCGCCCTTAAAGACGCAGGAAAATCTGGAAGTGGCCAGTATTTATTCGGTGGCGAATGCCAATCACCCTTTTGGACAACGGCCTTTTCGAGCACCGCATCATACTGCTTCTGCGGTAGCACTGGTCGGTGGCGGCTCACACCCCAAGCCAGGAGAAATTACCCTGGCACATTTAGGGGTTTTATTTCTGGACGAACTGCCTGAATTCGACCGCAAAGTGCTGGAAGTTCTACGTCAACCTTTGGAAGCAAAAGAAATCGTCATTTCCCGGGCATCACGCCAAATTACCTTTCCGGCTAATTTCCAGTTAGTGGCTGCCATGAATCCCTGCCCGTGTGGTTATGCCTTTAATCAAGATATCCGCTGCCAATGTTCACCGGAAAGTATTAAACGCTATCAGAACCGGATTTCAGGCCCGTTGCTGGATCGGATTGATTTACATATTGATGTACCGCCATTACAGGCGCATGAATTACAGGATAATCGACCTACAGAAAACTCAGAAACGGTCAGACAACGCGTCATTGCGGCCTATGAAATTCAGATGCAACGGCAAAATACCTTGAATATGAGTCTGAGTCCAAAACAGTTAGAGCAATATGCCGCATTAGATCAGTCTGCTCAGAATATGCTTGAACTGGCTCAGCAAAAACTGAATTTATCAGCACGTGGCTATCATCGGGTCTTACGTGTTGCACGCACCATTGCCGATTTGAATCAAAGTCCAGATATTCAAAGTCAGCATCTTTCGGAAGCCCTGTCTTATCGCGGACAGCAGCAGATTTAGCTCATTAAAAAGGCGACCTAAGGTCGCCTTTTTATCTAAAGAGAATTAGAAGCTATAACCGAGTCCAAATACGACTTTATTCTTTTGTTTTTCATCAAAACGGTCATAACCACCCAAGATATAATTCATGCTTGCAGTTACACCTGTGTCACCAAGTGGCTTGCTTAAACCGATGTCAAAATGACGGAAACCAAAGCTTTCCGTAGTTCCTTCAATAAAGTCACCTGATTTTTCATAAGCATATAAGCCTAAAGCTGTATCCAAGCTGAAATCTTGTGGTAAAGCATAGCTATAAGTAGCTTTTAAATAGGTATCACCTGCATTGCCCCAAGTGGTATCTTCAAGAAGGGTTTGTGCTGTAACGCCCAAATCTTTATAGCTCATACCCAGTAACAGCTCAAATCCATCAGAATTGACATCAGATTCATAATAATAATAGTAGGTCGTACCGATCGTTAAACCTAAGTCATCATTGACTGCATGGCTATAGCCAGCATAGAAGTTATTTTCGAAAGCATCACGTCCTTCTTCAGACAAAGGGTAATCTAGCGTAGATCCCCACCAACCTGCATAGAAGCCAGACGCATGGTTATAATCAAGTCCACCTTGTAAGGTAGCGCCGCTATTTTCAGGAATGTTAGTAATACCACGCAAGTTATAGCTCGAAAGTACGCTGATATTTCCAGATACCGTATGTTCAGCAACAGGTTCTTCAGCAAAAGTAAAAGAAGATACAGCGCCCAATAAAGCAAGAGATAATACTTTTAATGTTAATTTCATTGTGTGGCTCCCCCAGATCGTCTGAGACGTTTTTATGATCATTGATTAAACTCAAGCTCAAAATTTGCAAGAGCTATGCCAATCTGGATAAAAGGAACCAAAATAATAAATCTAAAAATATAAATAAAATTTAAGTTATTGTTTTTAATTTAAAATTTGAATTATAAAAAACTGAATTATCTAGGCTTTCTTTTAAATAAATGTATTTAAGGCTATTTCATCACTTTTTTAATACTTATACATAATCATTTACAATTTGCCCCATTTTGATTCCATTTTTGTAATGATTAAAATTTGTGCTAAAAAATAGTGCGTAATTTTTGATCATATTTTTCTCCCGTTTCAAAATAAATAAGCTGATCACATTCATTTCACCACTTTAGAAATATCATTTATAATTTCCAATAAAATTATGTTTTTACTCACTTTTTACCGATAGGTTAGAAATTAATCACCTCAAATCCTTGCTATTGTTTAATTTGAGTTAAAAAAATCTAAACTTTAGTGGAATATATCCAATAAAAAATGACATTTTTTCAGCAATTCTTATACAATTCCTAAAAAATTCCGATCAATTTGTATAAGGCTCTCTTCCCAATGCAAAATTCAAAAAAATTAACATTAGCAGTTTTGATTCAGGCTGCTTTGGTTTCTACCGCTTTCGCTAGCGAGCAAAGCGAGTCTAAAGGTTTTGTAGAAGATGCTGAAGGTTCTGTACTTTTCCGTACCGGCTATTTGCACCGTGACAAGAAAAATAACGTACCAGATACGAGCTCATTTGCACAAACTGCGATTGTTAAACTAGACTCTGGCTTTACTCAAGGTACTGTAGGCTTTGGTGCTGGTATTATTGGTGATGCTTCATTTAAATTGGGTGAAAATGGTCATACTGGCAATGATATGATCCCAGTCCACCCTCAAAATAATGCTGATGGTACTAAAGATGCTTATGACCACTGGGCTCGTGGCGGTGCATATGTGAAAGCTCGTGTATCAAATACGACTGCGACTTACGGTACTCAGGTTTTAGACTTACCTGTACTTGCAAGCAATACTGCGCGTTTAGTGCCCGAATACTATACTGGCGTATTGGTTCAAAGTAACGAAATTGAAAACTTAAACCTGATTGCTGGTAAATTCACAGAAAATCAGCTTTCCAACCAAATCAATTCCGATGGTGCAAAGCTGGATCGTGCAGTGGTTTGGGGCGCGAAATATAAATTTAATGATGCAGTTAATGCTTCTTATTATGGTACAGACATTAAAGACCGCTTAGACCGCCACTATGTTAATGCCAACTATAGCTATGCATTGGCAGATAAAAGCACATTAACTCATGATTTCAGTGGTTACCATACAAAATGGGATAAAGAAGCAAATCCATATCTTTATTCTCAAATCGGCTCACCAGATGATTCATTCGATAATACTATTTTAGCTTTATCTACAACTTATAATCATGGTCCACATAATGTCATGCTTGCTTACCAGCAAAATTTTGGTAACACTGGCTATGACTATGGTTTGGGTACAGGCGTAGGTGATGGTAAACAATCGATTTATATGCCGAATTCATACCTGTCTGACTTTATTGGTAATGACGAAAAATCAGCGCAACTTCAATATACATTTGACTTTGGTGCTGTAAATGTTCCTGGATTATCTTGGACATCTGCTTTTGTTTATGGTTGGGATATTAAAGCTACTAACAATGCAGGTACTATGATCAGTGATAATGAGCATGAGCGCGAATTCTTTAACCAAGTGAAATATACTGTTCAGTCTGGTTTTGCGAAAGATGCAAGCTTACGTCTTCGTCATTCTTACTACCGTGCAAGTGATGATTATCAATCTAACTACATTGGTGACACTAATGAATGGCGTATCTGGTTAGACATTCCTGTGAAATTATTCTAATTCACACGAATTTCAAGNNACAGAACCTGGCTCTACTGGATGAGGCGTTACAACCAGTACGTCTAATGGGTCACCATCAAGCGATAGTGTGTTTGGTACATAACCGTAGTTTGCTGGGTAGAACATTGCTGTACCCATGAAACGGTCTACAAATAACGCATCAGAATCTTTATCGATTTCGTATTTGATTGGTGCTGCATTTGCAGGAATTTCGATGATCACATAGATATCGTTTGGCGCATCTTTACCCGCTGGGATATTGCTGTAGCTCATAGCATCACTCTTTAACAAGTTATATCTTTTAAAAAACCGCGACAATTATAACGGTTTTTAAAGATTTTTTTGGATTTTAAAATATCGAACTGTAAATATGTCCGCAGACCTGATGACTTAAACTAACTTGATGATCAGCAGCAATAAAGCTACCGGACATAACATCGAGAGCAACCATACGATAGAGCGTAAAGTCGCCCAGTTGGCTAAATAGCAGATTCCGTACAACACACGAAAAACCAGATAAGCTACACCAAAAGTCATCACTACACTTTGCGGCACCACCATATATTCCGCCATTAAAATAGCAGCAATAAAGAGTGGCAAACTTTCAAAGCTATTCTGCTGGGCAGCATTCGCGCGACTGGCCAAGCCTGAAGACTTTTCTAAAAATGCCCGTGGGTTCTGATTGTCTTTGCTGCTGAAGCCTGCTGATTTTTTTGCAATCAATGTAAACACATAAGGCAAAAGACAAGCGGCCAAAATGAGATAAATAACCCCACTAATGCTGTGCATCTGTTTTTTCTCATGAAAATTTTATCTCTATCATAGCATGGCATTTCGTGAATAAATTTTGTTAAATAGAGTGCTTTTTATTACTTGTTAAGGATTCACTATGGTCGCGCCTGATCAAAATGAAATGTTCGATGTCCTCGAGAAACAACGCCAGCATCAACGTCAAGTGGATCGCGTATTAAAAATTGTCCTGCCGATTGTGGCATTTCTGATGGCTGTCATTTGTGCCAATATGAATATCTGGTCACCAATCTTCACCTTTGCCATTTTATGGATTGCCTTTTATTTCGTCGGTATCAAGCGTATGCCTCTCTGGCACTGGCTGGTCGCGATTCTGGTGTATTGCTTGGTCGATAACATTCTAAGTTATGGCAGCTTTAATCAAACCGGATTTACTCGCCAGTTTGGCACCATGTTTATCTTCTTGGGAGTAGTTGGTGTAGGTCGTCCTTATTTTGATCGCTGGTTAATGAAAAAATAAAAAGTCCAAATCAAAAAAAGCGCCTGACGGCGCTTTTTTTTCTTATAGGTATTAGGCTGTTTTACGTAAATCTTTACGCAGGATTTTACCTACGTTTGATTTTGGCAATTCATCCATAAACTCGACATAACGTGGACGTTTATAACCGGTCAGGTTTTCTTTAGCGAATGCTAAAACTTCTTCTGTGGTTAAAGACGGATCTTTTTTCACGACAAACAGTTTTGGCACTTCACCCGATTTTTCATCTGGCACACCAATCGCAGCCACTTCCAGTACTTTTGGATGAGTTGCTACAACTTCTTCAATTTCAGATGGATAGACGTTAAAACCAGACACTAAAATCATGTCTTTCTTACGGTCTACAATTTTCACATAACCACGTGAATCCATGACACCGATATCACCGGTACGGAAGAAGCCATTCACCATGACTTTTTCAGTTTCATCCGGACGGTTCCAATAGCCTTTCATGACCTGAGGACCACGGATTGAAATTTCACCTTGCTCACCCAGTGGAACTTCATTGCCTTCATCATCCAGAATAGCCACTTCAGTCAATGGTAATGGAATACCAATAGTGCCACTGAATTCTTCAGACGCAGGTGGGTTTGCTGTTGCCACCGGAGAAGTTTCAGACAAACCATAGCCTTCAACGATATTGGTTCCGGTAACTTTCTTCCATGCTGCTGCAGTAGAAGGAAGTACGGCCATACCGCCGCCCATCGCCATTTTCAGTTTACTATGATCAAGTTGCTTAAACTCTTCATTGTTTACCAGCGCATTGAAAAGTGTGTTCACTGCCGGGAAGAAAGTCGGTTGATATTTACGTAGCTCTTTCATTACCGCAGGTAAATCACGCGGGTTTGGAATCAGAACGTTGGCCTGACCTTTGTACATACCGTAAAGTGCACAAACCATGAAAGCAAAGATATGATAAAGCGGCAAAGCACAGAAAATACGGTCATCTGGCTGGCCATCTTGCGCACCAAATTTACTCTGGAAGATACCGTCACACTGCAACATGTTCGCAACCAGATTACGATGCGTCAGTTCAGCACCTTTAGATACACCTGTGGTACCACCTGTGTACTGAAGAACTGCAGTATCACTAAGGGTCAATTCAGGGCGTTTATAGTTACTTGGATTAACTTTAGACAAGGCCGCATTAAATCTCACATGGCCTGGAATATCCCAAGCTGGAATTTGCTTGCGTACAGAACGCAATACAAAGTTCACCAGTGTGCCTTTCAAGGCACCCAGCATGTCACCGACAGAAGCGACCACGACATGTTTCACTGGTGTTTTACCAATAATCGCTTGATAAACAGAAGCAAAGTTCTCAATAATTACCAGTACTTCAGCGCCTGAGTCATTCAATTGATGCTCAAGTTCACGCGATGTGTAGAGTGGATTCACGTTGACCAATACCAAACCTGCGCGGAACACCCCAAGTGCCACGACTGGATACTGAAGAACGTTTGGCATCATCACTGCCACACGTGAACCTTTTGCCAACCCCAAGCTTTGTAGATAAGTTGCAAACTTGCGGCTCGCCTCTTCCAATTCATTGAAAGTCATTGCCTTATCCATAAAGATAAAGGCATCACGCGAGCCGAATTTTTGGAAATTACGCTCAAAAATATCTACTAGAGAAGTATTTTCTGCTGGTAATTCTACTGTTTCTGGAATCCCTGTTTTTTGGTATTCAGCAAACCAAATTTTTTCCATAATGGCCATCTCTCCAATCATAATCCTTAGTATTTCAACTGTTTTTTTCAATATCACACGCCATTTTTAGACTTGTATATGTGCGATATTGCATCCATCTTGTTGAATCGTTGTTCATATATAACGTATTTCGCAGGATGGATGCTAGTCTTATCTTTGAATCAACAGTTTATTTGCTTTTTGATATCCGCGTGGTAAAAGCTGTCCTTTTGCACCGCGCTTACCGATATATTTGCGCAAATCATCCCCTTTTAATTTTAACTGCTGTTGTCCTGCAAGCACTTGAATTATTTCATCAAGCTTCAATATTGTCATGGACAAAATTTGTTCATCACCTTCAAGTTGTATCAATTTATTTCCTTTACCTTTGTTCAGTACAGGTAATTCTGCTAAATCGACAATCAACAGGCGTCCTGCTGAACTGAGCAGTGCAACATGTGTGGCATCTTCGAGTGGCTGCAGGTTCATGACCTCTGCCCCTTCAGATAAATTCAGGAAAGCTTTCCCGGCTTTGGCACTGGTATCCAGCTGCTTGGCCTGGGTTTTAAAGCCATAGCCTTTGTTGCTTGCTGCTAGAATTTCAGTTTCATCCTCTGCCACCAGAACCTGTTTAAAACCCACTCCGCTGCCTGGAGACAGTTTTGAACTGAGCGGTTCGCCCAGACCACGCGCAGACGGCAACATATTGATGGCCAAGGCATAGCTACGCCCAGTGTCATCTAATACATAAACGCGTTGGTTGGATTTGCCCTGTGCATGACTCAAGTACTGATCACCAGCACGGAAATTCAGATTTTCTGCATCGACTTCATGACCTTTGGCACAGCGAATCCAACCTGCCTCTGATAACACCACCGTTACCGGATCGGCCGGCAACATTTCATTTTCATTAATTGCCGCCGCTTCAGCGCGCTGTACGATTGGCGAACGGCGATCATCACCAAATTTCTTGGCATCGTCTTTCAGTTCAGAAATGATCAGGCTTTTTAAAGATTCTGGATTGGCCAGTTGTTCACGAATTACTGCCGCTTTTGCTTCCAGTTCTTCCTGCTCACGGCGCATTTCCATTTCTTCAAGCTTGGCTAAATGACGCAATTTTAGTTCTAGAATCGCTTCGGCCTGAATCTCGTCAATATTAAAACGCTGCATCAGTACCGGCTTGGGCTGATCTTCTTCACGAATAATCTGAATCACTTCGTCAATATTCAGATAAGCAATGATCAGACCGCCGAGAATATGTAGGCGTTTTTCGATCTTGTTCAGATGATATTGCAGACGGCGTGTTACCGTGGTTTTACGGATTTCAATCCATTCCAGCAAAATACGACGAATTGATTTCACCTGTGGACGGCCATCGGCACCAATCATGTTCATATTGACACGATAACTGGATTCCAGATCGGTGGTGGCAAACAAGTGACTCATCACCGATTCGGCATCAATACGATTCGAACGCAGAACAATGACTAAACGGGTTGGATTGGCATGATCCGATTCATCCCGTACATCACTGACCAGTGGCAGTTTTTTGGCCTGCATCTGATCGGCAATCTGGGTGATGATTTTGGAGCCTGAGACCTGATATGGCAGTTCGGTGATGATAATTTCGTTTTTATCGACGCTATAGACCGCACGCATGCGATAACTGCCACGACCTGTGGTCTGAATTTTTAACAGTTCAGCAGGCGGGGTGATAATTTCGGCTTTGGTCGGCAAGTCTGGCGCAGGAATATATTCTGCGATTTTTTCATCGGTCAGGTTCGGATTACGAATTAGCGCAATCGTCCCTTTGACCACTTCACGCAGGTTATGCGGTGGAATGTCTGTGGCCATACCGACAGCAATACCAGTGGTGCCATTCAGCAAGATGTTCGGTACACGGGCCGGCAAGTTCACCGGTTCTTTCATCGAACCGTCAAAGTTGTCCTGCCATTCACAGGTGCCCTGTCCCAGTTCAGACAGTAATAGTTCACTGTACTGGGAAAGCTTGGCTTCGGTATAACGCATCGCTGCGAAAGACTTTGGATCATCTGGTGAACCCCAGTTGCCCTGCCCTTCAATAAACGGGTAACGATAACTAAAGGGCTGTGCCATCAGCACCATGGCTTCATAACAGGCCGAGTCACCATGCGGATGGTATTTACCCAGTACGTCACCGACTGTACGTGCCGATTTCTTTGGTTTGCTGGTCCATTTCAGGCCCAGCTCACTCATGGCATAGACAATCCGGCGCTGTACCGGTTTCAGGCCATCGCTAATATGAGGGAGTGCCCGATCCATAATCACGTACATGGCGTAATTCAGATAAGCTTGTTCGGTAAATTCTGCTACGGAGCGGTTTTCTGTCGCATGATGCGCAAGGCTTGTCATAACAACCTATAGTCCTAAATAATTCGTTTTTGTATCAATCTTTCTTATGCTAAGTCGTGGCTGTAGATGACACAAGGGCATCAAATCGTTCAGCGCGACAATTTGTGTCTTATGGCCTAAAAATATCCACTTTATAGGCCCTAAGCAACTAAAAAATCATTCCCTTTATAAGCCCATCGATTCGAGGGTCTTGCCTTTGGTTTCTTCACCCAAGACCAGAATCACAATCGCGACAGCGACCAGAACTGCCGTAAACATGGTAAAGACATAGCTAAAGCCATTCGGCATACCCATCAGATGGGTTACGGCAAAAGGTGCCGCGATACCGCCAATCCGGCCAACAGCCCCGGCCCAGCCTGAACCAAAGGCACGGATATTGGTCGGATATTGTTCCGGCGTATAAGTATAGAGTACGCCCCAGGCACCCAGATTAAAGAAGGACATCAGACAGCCCCAAATCACGATTTCAGTAACACTACCCGACTGACCAAAGAAATAGGCCGAGACCGCGCACATGCCAATAAAACCGGCCAGAGTCGGCTTACGACCGAGTTTTTCGACCAGCCATGCCGCCACCAGATAACCGGGCAACTGCGCCAGAATCATAATCAGCACATATTCAAAAGACTGGACAATGCTATAGCCTTCTTTGACCAGTAAACTTGGCAACCAGGTAAAGATGCCATAATAGGAAAAGATAATACCGAACCAGATCAGCCAGAGCATAAGCGTACGGCGCGCAAAGATACCCGACCATAACTGGGAAAATGAAATATTCTGCTTCTCTGCGACCGGTTTCACTTCAAAAATTTCATAGACTTGAACGCCACATTGACGCTCAATCTTTTTCACTAGTGCCGAAGCTTCCTCTATACGGCCACGGTTAATCAGGAAAGGAATAGATTCCGGCACCATTTTCCAGATCACGATGGCATACAGCACAGGCAGGCCACCAATCATGAAAGCGGTTTGCCAGCCAAAATCTGGAATGATAAAGCGCGATACTAGCGCCGCGACCAGCCAGCCCAGCCCCCAAAAACTTTCCAGCAAGACAATAAAACGGCCACGTACATGCGCAGGAATATATTCACTGACCAGCGTTACGGCCACGGGTAGCTGACCACCCAAGCCCAAACCGACGATAAAACGGAATACCAGCAGCCAGGTCAGATCCGGTGCAAAAGCACAAGCTGCAGTGGCCAGGCTATAAATGACCAGGGTCGCAGCAAAGACTGTTTTACGGCCAAAACGGTCTGCCAGGCCACCTGAACAAATCGCCCCGATCGCCATGCCGACAAAACCGATCGACACCACCCAGCTTTTTTGATCCGCAGTCATCTGCCAGTCTTCAGCCATTTTGGCCAGGATAAAGGAAATCAATCCGGTATCCATCGCATCAAACATCCAGCCCAGTCCAATCACCACCAGCAAGGTGTAGTGAAACCTACCAATCGGTAAGCGTTGTATGCGAGAAACTAAATCCATAACAAAAATCTCTGATCAGGTGGAACGGGAGATGCTGCTTTCTCAACAGGTGGGCTGCTTTATATTTTTTATACTACGAATTGAGTTGAATGCGGCTATTTTTATTGCCGCACTTCATACATTTAAAAATTAAGATTCGTCTTTGGAAGATGCCGAGTGCTCATCATCATCTTTATAAATGAATTTTGGCATTTCCAGACCAAAATAGATGGCGATCAGACGTAAGCTAAAACCAAAGATCAGGGTAGACAGAATGGTCAGATCCTGCGACAAGCCGTAGTGACTACAGAGCCAGTAAAAGATCACTGAAACAAAGGCAATACTGGCATACAGTTCACGGCGGAACACCAGCGGTACGTCATTACATAAAATATCACGCAAAATCCCGCCAGACACACCGGTCAAGACACCCGCAACGGCGCTGACCACAAAACCATGTCCCATTTCCAGGGCAATCTGACAGCCAATAATGGTAAAGCCAATGAGCCCCAAGGCATCCAGTACCAGGAAGACATTACGTAACTGTCGCATCCATTTGGCAATCAGGATGGTGACGAAGGCGGCGCAACAGGTCAGCACCAGATATTCGGGATGTTTGACCCAAGTCAGGGGATAATGTCCGAGCAGAACATCGCGGACCGAACCACCACCCAGTGCAGTAACACAGGCAATAATCATCACGCCAAACCAGTCCATGCTGCGCCGGCCAGCGGACAGTGCCCCGGTCATGGCTTCAGCGGTAATTGCAATAATATAGATGACGGTCAGTAACATCGCCCTGCTTCCACCTGAGGCTTTGAGATGGCGGCTATTCTAAGCTAAATCTGTGTGAAAGTTATAAGAATCCGGCACAACATTGCTTAAATTTTTTNNTGTTGCTGACCCAGCGCAGTCGTGGTTTTGATGTAATCGATTTCATGCTTCGCGAAGGCACTATAACGGGAACGCATGAGTTGCTGCGCAGTCTCTGCGACCCGTTGTCCTGCATGTAAGGGCTGACAACAGCTGTGATATTCGCCTTGTCCACATGGACATGCTTCTGACATTTCAGTTCCATAAAAATAGCCCGACAATGCGGGCTATTTTAGCAAACTTTACAGGCCAAATATTGGCTAGAGTCTAGTCCTGTGCAGGAAGCTGCGGAATGATATGCACTTTATCGATCTTATGGCCGTCCATGGTAACCACTTCAAAGATATGTCCATCTGCTTCAAATTTTTCACCACTATGCGGTAAACGTGCCATATGGAATAGCACATAGCCGGACAGGGTAGAATATTCTTCAGTTTCATTGACCAGATCACGATCAAGCAATAAGGAAACATGACGGATGTCGGTGGAACCATCCAGAATCAGGCTGCCATCTTCCAGACTTTCTGCAGCAGCTTGCAGCTCATCTTCATCCGGAAATTCACCGGCAATTGCTTCAAGGATATCAATTGGCGTGACAATCCCTTCAATCGAACCATATTCATTCAGGACAATCGCCATTTGCAATGGAGCCTGACGCAATTGCTCCATCACCATCAGGACCTGGGCATTTTCATGCACGATCACCGGTTCACGTAAGTGCTTTTCAAAATCCAGCACCCCGGTTTCAATGTATTCGTTCAGGACTTTATGGGTCAGTACCACCCCGGCAATATTATCGAGTTCACTACGCGCCACGATCAGACGTGAATGGCTCATTTGCAATAAATGTTCTTTGATACTGTCGGGCTCATTATCTAGATCAATCCATTCCAGTTCAGGACGTGGTGTCATCACCGACTTGACCGGACGTTCTGACAGACCCAGTACCCCCTGCACCATGACACTGTGATAAATGCCGTTTTCATCATTAAAGACTTCATCAGCAAAGGCACGCGTCGCCAGAACATCTTCCGGTTCAGACGAATCATTGTCCTGAGCAGGTTTGCCACCGAGCATCCGCATCACTGCTGAAGCAGTCCGGTAGCGCATGTCGGTGGTGGTCACCATTTTTTCCTGATTGCGTTTCATGGTCTGGTTAATAAATTCGACAATCACCGAGAAGCCAATTGCAGCATACAGGTAACCTTTCGGAATATGGAAACCGAAGCCTTCGACCACCAGTGAGAAGCCGATCATCATCAGGAAGCCCAGACACAGAATCACCACGGTCGGATGTCTGTTGACGAAATCCATCAGAGCTTTGGATGCCCAGAGCATAATCCCGATGGCAATAATCACGGCAATCATCATCACTGACAGGTCTTTGACCATACCAACCGCAGTAATCACGCTGTCTAATGAGAATACGGCGTCCAGCACCACGATCTGGACAATCACCATCCAGAATACCGCATGGACCGGATTTTCTTCTTTGATGACGGGTTTGGCTTCCAGACGCTCATGCAGTTCCATGGTGCCTTTAAACAGCAGGAACACCCCACCAAACAATAGAATCAGATCGCGGCCCGAGAAAGCATGATCAAAGATGTGGAATAGTGGATCAGTGAGGGTCACTACCCAGGCAATCGAGGCCAGTAAGATCAAACGCATCAGCAGGGCCAGCATCAAGCCGACAATCCGCGCCGTATTACGTTGTTCTGGTGGCAGTTTCTCCGCCAAAATAGCAATGAAAACCAGATTGTCGATCCCGAGTACAATCTCAAGAACAATTAATGTGAGTAAACCGACCCAAGCTGAAGGATCCGACATCCATTCAAAGATCATACGCTTGGCTCCTGACACTCAGGACTGCTGCATTGAATGAACCGAGACTGTAATGAAACAGCATAATATTTTTGATATTGAATAATATCAATTATTTGACGGCGATTTATAGAGTTACACGGCCAACTACCACTACCCATTTTCGTTCTATTGTTGTGAAACCAATTTTTAGTATAGCAAGATCAAATCGAAATTCACCTTTTTTCATGGCTGTTTATCGATGAATTTTGCCTAGCTATAATGCAGTGAAAATGTAGCCGCACACAGAATTGTCATATTTATTAATTAAGCTAGAGTCACAAGAAAGAAAAATGATAAGGTGAAGAAAATAAATGCAAAGCGTAATTCAAATGACAGATTATTTTAAAGAAAACTCCCCAAAAACAACACGCCCTCTAGTGGCTCTCTATTGTGGTTCACGTGCAGGCAACAAACCGGTTTATTTAGAAAAAGCTATTCATCTCTCGCAAGGACTGGCAGAACATGGTTTCGGACTGGTCTATGGTGGCGCCAGTATTGGCCTGATGGGACAGGTCGCGGATGCCATGATCCAGCATGGCGGTGAAGCCGTTGGGGTGATTCCCGAATTTATGCTGGATTATGAAATTGCCCATAACCAGCTCACCGAATTACATGTGGTGACCAGCATGCATCAACGCAAGGCTATGATGGCCGAGCGGGCCTGTGCCTTTGTCGCGTTGCCGGGTGGACTGGGTACGTTTGAGGAAATTCTGGAAATTGCCACCTGGGGTCAGTTGAACCAGCATCAGAAACCGATGATGCTCTATAACGTGAATGGTTTCTATGATGCCCTCATTGCCCAGCTGGACCGCGCCGTTGAAGATGGTTTTTTACCGCCACAGCATCGTGCCAAACTGATCATTTGTGAACACGAAGAAGAAATTTATACGACTTTAACCAATTTAGGCCATCCGCAAAGATTTGTAGTCTAAGCTTCTCAAGCAATAAAAAAGCGAGCACCTGGCTCGCTTTTTTATTGGATTTTTAATATCAGGACTTATTGACCATAATTCGTCACAAACTCATAAAACATCGGCAAAGTCGTTGCCAGAATGACCGACATAGCCAGACCGAACATCAGTTTCATGGCATCTGCACTGACATTGCGTGACGTACGATGTTTATTGACTTCATCCAGAATCATCGACATGGCAAATTCACGACCTGCAAGTAATCCCAGGAATACCCAAGTGGTACTCATTGGAATATTGCTCCACTCTTTGAAGATCAACAGGATAATGGCATACAGGAAGTCGATAATCGTCGCAGCACGAATGTCGGTCACACCGGTTTTGGTATCGACAATTTTCTGGATGGCCCCACCACGTTGATACAGAATCACGCCCAGCAACACTACGAATACCGCAATCGCAAACATCAGGAATTCAAACGGTACCTGACGCGGCACATACACGAAGATGTTGGCCAGATCCTGAATCAGCCATTGGCTCCACAGGAAACCGGTAGATACCCACTGCAAGCCCATCCAGACCTTGGAGTGTTCCTGATGACGTGTCTTGGCAAAATGGCGTGCCAGCTGCTTGACCACAAAACGATAGATGACAATCGCCACCACAAAGGCCACCGCATAGCCCATCATCGATTTGACCATCATCGAGCCTAAGCTGGCGGGAGAGAAAATCGTAAGCACCAGGAAAGTGGTACTGACTGGAATCCCGTATTTGGTCAGCATCAACAGCAGAATTGGCGGCACAATGTACAGCCAGGTAATGCCACCTTCAGGGAAAGGAATCGTTTCTAAACGACCGTATGAGGCATCACCCACCCCAGATGCATACCAACCATAGACCAATACGACAATTAAAATTGAGCTGATATAAATCCACAATACCCACCATGGGCGATGTGAATTCGAAGAAATAAATGTCCCTAAGGTTTGAGGTACATCATTTCCGACAATAGAGTAAGCGGCCAAACAGAAGCCGATCACCATCAAAATCTCGATTGTCATAAAAACAAACCTATACGCGAGGAGATTTCAGCAGTGCTGAAAAGTTGGCCCAAGATTATGACGGTTTTATTTCATTTTAATGACAAGACTGTCATATATATGGTCACCTTACAAAAAAGAGCACCGAAGTGCCCTGAATTTAAAAGCTTTTGACTACTTGAGATTTACTTGATAAATCGTGGTACTGCCACTGACTTCATGGCCGACCACCAGGAGGGGTTTCTTNNAAGACTGGTGATGCAGGTGTAGACACATCATATACCATGATGCCACCGACACGCTCCAGCCCAATAAAGGCAAAGGTTTTTTGACCAATCTGCCCCAAGGTCACCCCTTCAGGTTCCGGCCCTTTATTGTCACTGCGATTATCCAGTCCGGCTTCTTCATGATTAAAGTTGAAAATCTCAGGATGATGTTTGGCAATATACTGCTCAAACTGATCGCCCGAATCCCATACCAGTTCTAAACCGGTCTGCTGATCATTTTCCACCCAGATACTGACCGAGCGTGTACCAAAGCTATATAAATGATCATAGACCAGATTGCCTCGTTCATTCAGTTTGGCTGTACCATCGGCATTTTTTTGATAGCCTTCGGTCCACGTAATATTTAAACGGCCCAACAGATGATCTTCACGGCAGTCTTTGGCATCCCCTNNCCCAGACGGCGGTCAAAACCTTTGGCATGGACCAAGTGTTTCACCCGCCATTCTTCTACAAAGCCCTGGCTGGTATCGTTATTGAAATATACAGGATTGTTTTCACCCCAGGCACGGGCATCGCCTTCATTGGCAGACACAATATAGGTTTTGCC
>DFCG01000063.1:16123-24160 GCA_002367455.1 Acinetobacter sp. UBA3060
TTGGCAGAAGCCACATCAATTTTGGCCAAGGCATTATTTTCCTGTAAGGCAACCCAGGCGGTTTTTCCATCTTTCGAAACAGTGATGTACTCAGGTTCAAAATCCTGAGCTGCGCTGGCCTTTGGTCCGAAAATGCGGACGTCCTGTTCACGCAATGCTGCTTCCCGTCCATTCAAGGCCTTAAAGTCTGCTGTACGAACGATCGGGGCTTTTAAATTGGCCAGACTAATGACAGACACTGAACCTTCAGGGTCAACCTGATAATCATCAGAAGGCTCGCCTTCATTGGCCACCANNAATACGCCTTCTTTGGCATTGACCA
This sequence comes from Acinetobacter sp. UBA3060, assembly GCA_002367455.1. Lineage (GTDB taxonomy): Bacteria > Pseudomonadota > Gammaproteobacteria > Pseudomonadales > Moraxellaceae > Acinetobacter. Next base: position 16,446 of record DFCG01000063.1, read on the forward strand.
CGAATAGGCGTTGACTCTCGGCATCAAAGGCCGGAATTTCTGCTGCACTTTGCGCAAACACACCCGATTCATAAGCGGCTAATTTGCTTAACTCGATCGAGTTCGGTGTAGCCTCAACGATTGGAACCGGCGTTTCATTTTCATTCTCACTTCCACATGCCACCATCCCCACAGCCAGCATGGCCACTATCAATGACTTTAATTTTAATTTCATTTTTTTGTTGATCTATCATGAAGAATTCGTGACCAATTTATAACCAGAGCATTGCAGTGCCATGACAGATCGGTTGCAGTTCCTTGACACAACACCGCATAAAAGTTGAAACGCTTTATATACGACAGACTCGGCTGATTCCTTTAAACTATTCAAAATTTTCAGTTTTCCAGAATTATGAATGCCACGCCTACGCATCAAGCCTTAGATCCCGAGTTTAGATTGTTGGTCTTGTTGGTCTCTATTGGCTTTTTCATGCAGGGGCTGGATACCACCATTATTAATACCGCCTTACCTGCAATTGCCCAAAATTTGCAGGAAGATCCGCTACGCATGCACAGTGTGGTCGTGGCTTATGTGCTGTCTGTGGCGGCCTGCATTCCCTTAAGTGGCTGGCTGGCAGACCGGTTCGGGGTCAGAAATACCTATTTTGCTGCGATTATTATTTTCTCTTTGGCCTCTTTGGGCTGTGCCTGGTCAAGTAGCCTGAATGAATTATTGGTGTACCGGATCTTTCAAGGGATCGGTGGTGCATTATTGCTGCCGGTCGGCCGGTTGGCGATGCTAAAGATCATTCCCCGTACCCAGTTTCTGGCCGCCATGAGTCTGATGAGTCTGGCCGGCCTGATTGGTCCTTTAATTGGGCCGACCCTAGGTGGCTGGATGGTCGAATATCTGTCCTGGCATTGGATTTTCCTGATCAATTTGCCGATTGGCTTGCTGGGCGCACTGATTACCTTTAAGGCCATGCCGAATGTACTTGAACCCACAGTCGCCCGTTTTGATTATTGGGGCTTTATCTTGCTGGTCGTGGCGATGGTGGGTCTCTGTCTCGGAATTGAAAATTTTGCCAGTCCACAAAACTCGCTGTGGTGGAGCCTGAGCCTGATTCTGGCCGGTTTATTGGCCACCCTGATTTATGCCTATCATTCGCATACCCATAGCAACGCCCTGTTTCGCAGCCGGCTGTTTAAAAATAAAATTTATGCGATTGGTATTTTGGGTAATTTCTTTGCCCGTCTCGGCGGTAACTCGATTCCGTTTTTACTGCCGCTGATGTTGCAGGTGGCTTTCGGTTTCGAACCTTTTATTACCGGTTTATTGATGATTCCGACTGTGCTTGGTTCGCTGGCCTCCAAACCGATTATCCGCAACATCATTCAGCGTTTTGGCTACCGTCGGGTCTTGCTGGTCAATACCTTACTGGTAGGTCTATGTATTGCCAGTTTTGCCCTAACCACAGCGGAAACCCCTATCTGGCTCCGTGCGATTCATTTCTTTATCTTCGGCATTTTAAATTCACTGCAATTCGTGTCGATGAATACCCTGACCTTAAAGGACTTAAGCCAGCAGGATGCCAGTAGCGGCAACAGTTTCCTGTCGATGATCATGATGCTGTCAATGAGTATCGGGGTGGCACTGGCAGGAACACTGGTGAACATGCTGAGTGCCTATTACGGCGCTGACAATCTGGTGGCTGCTTTTCATGTATCACTGATCTGTTTAGGCTGCATCAATATTATTGCGGCCTATATTTTCTGGCATATTCCTAAAAATACCCCGGTTTGATGCGCTATATTCACTTTGGGCTGATTGTAAGTTTTAGGCTAAATCACATATAGGCAAGGACTGAAAATGCAAAAAAATCAGGCTCCGAACAGAGTTCATAAATCGCTCTTGATTGGGCTGGGCATACTGATCACTGTGATCACGATCGCCATGGTCTATCTCTGCCTGATGAAAGCACCGTCTGCCCATGCAGCCGATTATCCTATTCAGGGTTTTGATGTATCGCATCATCAAAAAGAGATTCAGTGGCAGCAGATTTCGCCTGAAAAATACCGTTTTGTTTATCTGAAAGCCACTGAAGGCGGCGACTTTAAAGATACCCGTTTTCAGGAAAATTGGTTGAAAGCACGTGAACGCGGCTTTTTGGTCGGTGCCTATCATTTTTACCGGCTCTGCCGCGATGGCAGCATTCAAGCCCAGAATTTTATTGACTCCGTACCCAATAAACCGGATGCCTTACCGCCAGTAATTGATCTGGAATATGACAGCAAATGCATCAATACCTATTCTAAAGAGCAGCTTTTAAACGAAATTCAGGTGATGCACGATGCCCTGAAAAAGCATTATGGCAAGCAGCCGATTTTCTATATTTCTAAAGCTTTTTATAATATTGTACTGGCAGGACACTTTCCTAACGTACCACTCTGGGTACGTGAATACAAAGGTCTGCCTGATTTAAAAGATCAGCCTAAATGGACGTTTTGGCAACATACCAGTCAGGGGAAAATTCCCGGTATTACCACACCGGTAGACCTGAATGTTTTTTATGGCTCAGAACAGCAATGGCTGGATTTTCTCAAAAAGAATGCGATTGTAGTACCTTCATCTGAGAATAAAGCGAAATAAAGCTGATCGCCTGAAAACAAGTTCTTTATAAAAACAACAAGGAAATAAAAAGATTGAAATGGATAAAAGGCATTTTACTCGGTCTGGTGATTCTACTCCTACTCATCGCGGGTATGCTGGCTTATCTGTTGCAAGCTTCGGGCAAGGTTAGTGACTTTAAAGCGTGGCAGCCACAAACCGGTATATCCGTTCACGGGCTTACAGTCAATTTTTTTGGTGTGTCCACCCTGTTACTCGATGATGGCCACGATCAGATCCTGATCGATGGTTTCTTTAGCCGGCCATCTTTGCGGCAAGTAATTACTCGACCTATTCAAAGTGATAAGCTGCTCTTAGAACAACTGGTACAATGCCATGAATTGAGCCGAACCCAAGCCATTCTGGTCAGTCATTCTCATTATGATCATGTTCTGGATGTCCCGGCTTTACTAGAGATGCTTCCCGAAACTGCTGTGGTCGGTTCGCCGAGCACCCTGAATATCGCCCGGGCAAATCCCAAAGTTACTCCACAGCAATTACAGCCGATTAAGCCTGGGCAAGTACAGCAATGGGGACATTTCCAGACCACGGCAATTCCCTCACAACATACCCCTCCCACAGCGATAAATGATGATTTAGGCGAAGAGCTGCTGCGGCCTTTAACTCTTCCGGCTAAATTTTCCGAATTTAAGGAAGGTGGCAGTTTCGACTACCTGATTGAGCATGCAGGACATAAAATTCTGGTCAAGGCCAGTACCGGATTTATTCCAGAGCAATTGCAGCATCTGAAAGTCGACACCCTGTTTTTAGGCATTGCCCAGCTTTCCAGACAATCCGATGCCTATCAGCAGCAATATCTGGCTGAAACCCTGAACCTCCTCAAGCTCAAAGTGGTGATTCCAATGCATTGGGATGATTTTTTTCAGCCTTTAAACCAGCCGCTGCAATTTTTACCTCGTCTTGCCGATGACACCCCAAAAAGTTTGCAACTTCTGATTCAGGCTGCCGAGACACAAGGGACCAAAGTCGTTCTGCTCAGTGGACCGCAACCCTATTTACTCAACTCAGCCTTCGCTTCCCAATCCGATTAAAGCCCCTTAAGATAGCGGATATGCGCAAAATTATTCATATTGATATGGATGCGTTTTATGCCTCGGTAGAGCTGCGTGAACGTCCAGAACTGAAAGACTTACCTGTGGTGATAGCCTCGCATCATCCTCGGGCGGTGGTCGCGGCTGCCTCCTATCCGGCACGGTTTTATGGCCTGCGTTCTGCCATGTCCATGGGGCAGGCGCGCAAACTGTGTCCTCAAGTTATCGTGATTGAGCCAGATTTTGCCAAATACCGGCAGGTATCGGCACAGATTCATCAGATCTTCCAACAATATACTTCCCTGATTGAACCACTGTCTCTGGATGAAGCCTTTCTGGATGTCACAGAAAATTTAAAACAAATCCCAAGTGCTACCGAAGTCGCCATGCGAATTCGCGAGGATATTTTTCAAGCCACCGGATTAACTGCTTCTGCTGGTGTAGCGCCCAACAAGTTTCTCGCTAAAATTGCTTCGGACTGGCACAAACCGAATGGGATCTGTGTGATTAAGCCATCACAAGTTCAGGGATTCATCCAGGATCTGCCACTGAAAAAAATTCCTGGTGTCGGTAAAGTCACCCAGGAAAAACTGAAAAGCCTGAATCTAGAAACTTTAGGCGATTTACAGCAAATTGATGAAGCCTTACTGATTCAACATTTTGGCAAATATGGACGGCGGCTATTTTTGTATGCTCAAGGCATTGATGAACGACCGGTCGAAGTGGAACGGGAACGCCAGCAAATTTCCAAAGAAACCACTTTTGATGATGACCTGCATCTGAACCAATGTCGCCCCTATTGGGAGCCTTTACTTGGACAAGTATGGCAAAGCCTGCAAAAGAAACAGCTTTCTGCTCGCGGCGTTACGGTCAAATTAAAACTCAAGAATTTTCAGGTGATGCAACACAGTAAAAGTTTTAAACAGGTGCTGCGTAGCCCACAGGAATTAGCCCAAGCCTTGGACTTACTGCTCGACGACCTGCATATTGCTCCGCAGATGCAATTTCGGCTGATCGGCGTCGGCGTGTATCAGCTCAGCGTCCTTGAGACTGAAACCCAGTTATTGCTACTCTAAACCTTTTTTGATCATGTTTTAGGCATCAGTTTAAAAATACGGCAACTTTGTTTTTACATTTTGATTTTTTAGAGTACTCTATCTGCGCAATGCATTATCCATGTATGTGCCGAGATGCTGAAAATCACCTTTACTTTCAGCATGATGTCCTGTGATTAGCGTGACGATCAAATCCGAATATTACAGGGCAACTCTGATGTAACTCATGGAATCCCCTCCTGCATGTCTTCTGTAAATTCTTCTATTGTTCAAGAACAACGCGCACGTAAAGCTGCGCTATCTAGTTTTGTTGGTGCTGTTGTCGATTGGTATGATTTTCTCCTTTACGGCATTGTTGCAGCCTTAATTTTTAAAGATCAGTTTTTCCCTAGTATTGGCGAGAACATGGGCACCCTGGCGGCACTAGCCACCTTTGGGGTTGGCTTCCTGTTTCGTCCTTTAGGCGGTGTGGTATTTGGTCACTTTGGTGACAAGCTCGGCCGTAAAAAAATGCTGGTACTCACGGTAATCCTGATGGGAATTTCCACGGTCGGGATTGGTCTACTGCCAAATTTCGAGGCAATTGGCTGGTGGGCTCCGGTGCTGTTGGTGTTTTGTCGAGCCTTGCAAGGCTTTGCTGTCGGTGGTGAATGGGGCGGCGCAGCTCTGATGGCAGTTGAAAATGCACCCAAGGGTAAAAAAGCCTTTTATAGCAGTGGCGTTCAGGTCGGCTATGGTGTTGGCTTGGTATTGGCCACCGGTGCAGTGTCGATTATTATTGCGACACTGGGTGAAGAAGCCTTTGCCGAGTGGGCATGGCGTATTCCCTTTCTGGCCAGCATCGTACTGTTAGCTGTGGCGATGTGGATTCGCCGTGATCAGGATGAATCTCAGGAATTTGTAGAAAAGGTGGTCAAAGCAGACCATCATCCAGAAAAGCTGCCAATCTTGCAAGCCATCAGCAAACATCCAAAAGCTTTCTTCTATATCATTGCCTTACGTCTGACTGAATTACTGACCATGTATCTGGTCACCAACTTTGCCCTGAACTATTCCACCAGCAACCTAGGCATGGACAAACAGTTCTTCCTGAATATCACGCTGATGGTCGGGGTAATTAGCTGTTTCAGTATTCCATTTTTTGCTTGGCTGGCGGATAAATTCAATCATCAGAAAATGTGTGTCTGGGGCGGTTTGATTGGTGCGCTTTCAGCCTTTCCATTTTTTATGGCACTCGATGCACAAAACACCTGGATGATTATTGTTGGCGCAATTTTACTGGCCAACGTTGCACACGATATGGTGGTCAGTGTCCATCAACCGATTTTCACCTCCCTGTTTGGCACAGAATACCGCTACAGCGGTGCCGGAGTTGGCTATCAGGTGGCGAGCATCATTGGGGGTGGTTTTACCCCATTTATTGCAGCGGCACTGGTGATTTGGGCGGATGGTTCATGGCATTATGTAGCCATCTATCTGGCGGTGGGTTGTCTGCTGACTGCACTGGTCGCAGCCCTGATGCCCAAAACTCAGGATGAACAACATGACAGTTGAACGTTTACACGTATCGAAACGCTTTTCGGAAATTGCTATTGCCGGTAATCTGGTGCATCTTGCCGGCCAGCTGGCCACAGATGTTGAACTGGATATTAAAGGGCAAACCCAACAGACTTTAGATATTATTGACCAGTTTCTGGCAGATGCCGGCACAGACAAAAGTCACATCATGTCGGTAACCATCTATTTGAAAGACATTGAAAAAGATTATGCAGCCTTCAATGAAGTCTGGGATGCCTGGGTCGCTGATATCGAAGCGCTGCCTCGTACCTGTGTAGAAGCAAAACTCTATGATCCACGGGTATTGGTCGAACTGACTGTCGTGGCGGTTAAACCGGAATAATGTTTCAAGATCGATACTCATAAAAAAAGCATGCTTCTGGCATGCTTTTTTGTTTTAGCCCACAGCTTTGATTTTACTGCGCTCTAAATCCGAATATAAATAATATTTTTTCAGATCATTGCTAACTGTATATTTGGGCATTTTCTGCATTTGCGCTTGCTCCTGCAAGAAGTCCTGGCGCAACTGATAATATTCCGGCACATCCTCGTAGCGAATCACCCGATAACCGGCCATGGTTAGTAATGCATCCTGAAAACCCGTCTGCTGGGGACGCTTTAAGATTAAGGGATCATCCACTCCCACCACGGCTAGAATCTGGTGCTGCTGATCCAGAATGACAAAATCTGCAGTCAGGTTACGGTACTTATGTCGAGTCCGGTTAAATTTAGTCGTCATTAAGGCATCATAGGAAACATGTGCCAAAATAATGTATTCAGGTAATACTTCTCTCAGGCGAGTGAAGGTCAATTGCTCATTCAGGTTAAAGATAGCACGCTGCTTTAACGCGCTGTCTTGTGGTTTGGAATTATTTCCGAGCTTTTTCCATGCCATGAGCACGACACAGAAGAGCAGGAAACTCCCAATCATAATATAGGTGGTCATGCCTAAATCCTTGCATTCTTATAATCATTTTTGTTTTATTGTTGTGCAGTATAAACCCACGCTTTATTTTAAATAGATCCAACAACCAATCTGTTTAAATACCCATACAACTGGTATCAAAACTCGATTCTGTGTTACCTAAAGTGACATCTCTCTGGATGCCAATGAAAGTGGATTTAAAGTACTGATAATGCACTCTAAAACATCCATGGAATTGATCGCAATACATATCTGCCCAACTGTAGGACAATTCCGACAAAGTGTTATTTTTATATCACTTTTTTAAAGAACTTAGTCCAAATAATATATTCTTTTACACTTTCAACGCACAAGCTCAGGCTACGTTACTTTACCCAAGAGCTAAAAAAAGACACCGAAGTGTCTTTTTATTAACTTAATTATGCACGTGATTTGGGCTTCGCTTTAGGCTTTGGCCCACCAAACGGTTTTTTGGCATC
>DFCG01000084.1:0-1588 GCA_002367455.1 Acinetobacter sp. UBA3060
AATTGATGACAGGCTCTAATAAAAAACCCCGGAAATCTACCGAGGTTTCTTCATCTTCCACACTATTTCTATCCTCTCGGCAAGTTACTCGAAGACATGAATCCTATCTTGCAAGAAACTCGCCCAAGAAGATTAGCTTAACGCACAATATTGGTATGATGATCTGTGTGGTGTACTGTTTTACCCAACTTCGTTCCTGTATAAATCAGGTACAATGCCGACAAACCAACCAATACATAAACAATTCGAGATAAGGCGCTCATATCACCAAAGATCGCAGCGACCAAATTAAAATCGAATGCGCCAATTAAACCCCAATTGATGCCACCAATGATTGTTAAAGCATAAGCAATCCAATCAATCGTATTTAATCTCATAAGTGTTCTCCTACTCTTATTTAAGTTTATTTAAGGATCAGAGAAAGTATGAGAATCTCAGCGCATTTAATATGTAGCTTTGATGCTAAAAACGGATTTTCTGTGTTGACTTCCTGTCAATTTTTAAGCTGTAAATTTTACTTAGGTGAGTTTTATTTGACTTGTTCGATATAAACGTAAGCTAAATCACTTTTTGATCGATGCGATATAGCTAGGAATTCTTGTTTGAAACGGCATAGAAATGTCATAAAAAAAGCCGATCTTGCGACCGGCTTGCTGTATTTTTTCTCAAATTAAGCAGCGCACGCTTTCGCCATTAATGCCTCAATCTCTTCTACCGTTTTGACGACTTTCGCGGTTAAAACTAGCGGGCCATTTGCAGTGGCCACCACATCATCTTCAATCCTAATGCCAATTCCACGCCATTTAGCATCTACTGTTTCGTCATCAGGCGCGATATAAAGACCCGGCTCAACGGTCACGACCATACCCTCTTCATACGAGCGCCATTCACCGTCCACCTTATAAGCACCGACATCATGCACATCCATACCGAGCCAGTGTCCGGTACCATGCATGTAGAACTGGCGGAAAGCTTCTTTTTCTATAATGTCGTCAATATTCCCCTGCATCAAGCCAAGATCGAGCAAACCTTGCACTAGGATGCGCACTGCAACATTATGTGGTTCTTTATACGAGTTACCAATTTGCACAGCATTAATTGCAGCAATTTGAGCATCCAGCACTACATTATATAAAGCTTTCTGTTCCGGGCTAAATTTACCATTCACTGGAAAGGTACGGGTAATGTCTGAAGCATAAAGCTGATATTCAGCCGCAGCATCAATCAGGACCAAATCGCCATCTTTCAGTTCTTTGTCATTTTCTACATAATGCAGGATGCAGGCATTCTCACCGCCACCGACAATACTGTTGTAGGCCGGAACACCGCCATTTTTGCCAAAGATATAATTCAGCTCGGCTTCCAGTGCATATTCCATCATGCCCGGGCGTACTGCTAGCATCGCTTGAGTATGTGCATCAGCAGAAATATCGGAAGCAATCTGCATCANNTAGCCATTCCAGATTTCCATTTCACGGTTACGTTCCCGACAGAACAAACTGTAGCTATAGCCTTCTTCTTCAGTGTCAAAGGTTTCAATCACAGCCACAGCTTCAGGTTCCGCGAATCCGGTTAAATAGAAGAAACT
>DFCG01000084.1:1596-3485 GCA_002367455.1 Acinetobacter sp. UBA3060
TCCTCAAAAACTGCCTGTGTCAATTTCTTCATTACACCTTACTTCTTATCGATCAATACTTGTATTTAGAATATAGTCTTGAAATCAGACTATAGATTTCACTGTAAACAGCAAAATATATGCCTGATTTCAAGCAGGTGATGACTCACCTCAGCATTTCATCAGCTTAGACGTTTAGGCGAGAAAATCTCGACTACACTTTGCGCTTCTGTAGTAGCGACTTTAGGCTGATTTTTTTGACTAAATTGCTGTAAGAGTGGCGTTTCTTCAACTTCGACCTTTTTACGCCCTAAAGACAGACTGACAGGAATCAGACGCACAAATTCGTACAATTCCTGATAGCTTTCTTCACCTTCAGCATCATCGTCTGAGTCTTCAAATTCAACTGCGGCTACATCTTGTAAATGTTCAATCAGCTCAACTTCATCCTGACGGATATGTCCTGAAGCCAGTCCGAAACCTAAGACCACGCCTGCACACCAGTCCGCCAGAGCCTGTACGCGTTCTGAAAGCACATGCTCATCATCAGGCAGCAAAGGTAAATAATCCAGCTCATCTTCAGACAATGCATGGAACACATCTTCAGCTTCGCCCGNNAGCAAACCATGTAGTTCGCTAGGGCTAGAAATTTCCTCAATTGAAGAAAAATTGCGGTGCCATTCGGTCCAACCTGAAATATCGTCTTGCATTCGTTTATCCAATCTTTATACTGCTTATATATTACCTTTGTTTGCAACACTGTGCGACCTCGATATGTTAGAAGAATTACAGCGTCTACAAGTGCAGATCGGCGTGTTAAAAACGCGACTTGCACGGCTTGAAAGAGAAAATTCCAGTTTGCGCGAAGAGCAAGACTCTTCAATGATGCAACATCAACAGCAAATTGAACAAAAAAACAGCGCGATTGCGCAAAAACAACAAGAAAATGAAAATCTGACAGAACAATTGATGGATTCTCGTGCCCAATTTCAACTGCTCAATAATGATGCAACTGCACTGGCAGACCGTTATGGCCGTCTGGAAAAAAGCTGTACCGATCTGAAAAACCGTTTTCAGGAAATTCTGGCTGAACGAAATGAACTGCGCGTGGTTAAGGAAAAGATGATCATTGAACAGCGTCATGCCCAGCAGGAAATTCAGCGTCTGACTCAGGAATCTGAACGTTTAACCCAGAAAAATGAAAATGCCAAAGCCAAGGTTGAAGCGATTATTCAACGTCTGGCGATTCTCGGTACTGCGCAGGATCATCACGCACAGGAAATTCAACAACTGGCCCATCCGACTGAAGCGACTGAGGAAGCCTCATCATGAGTGAACAAATTGCAATCGATCTCAGAGTATTGGGGCATAGTTTTCGTTTGGCCTCTACTCCTGACAAGCAGGAAGAATTAGAGCGCGCGGCACAGTTATTGAATGACAAATACGATGAATTTCGTCGTAAAGCACCACGTATGGAACCTAGCAAGCTGATTATTATGGTGGCACTTGAGCTGATGCAGGAAGTCTTGAATATGAACAGATCACTGCAACAATATGCGCATTGCGAGCGTTTGTTACAAACTATTTTAGAAGAAGTTGAAGAACTGACTGAATAATCTCGAATTCTGTTTAAACTTCGGACATTCGACCGAACTGTTTACAGTTCATGAACAGCATAGAGTTGCCACACCGGGATTATTGTTTATAATTAACTTAACTCTGAGGTGTTCGCCAGCGGGTCTATTCCCCTGCCGATACTAACACTTATGGGTGTGTTCTGTATATTTAGAGTGTATGCCCATCTCCGTATGGGAAACCCAGCAAGTATACGTCGCATCCTCCTTGAACTCATCGGGTTCAGGGTAACGACACATGCAGCGGCATCTTCGGAGTACTTCAATTTCTTTTTC
>DFCG01000084.1:3526-19860 GCA_002367455.1 Acinetobacter sp. UBA3060
AATTGATTTCATTCTTAAAACCCTCTTTTTTGCAACGTTCTAACTTTTATATCCAGTTTTTAGCCGCACTTAAAACTGGCACTTAGATTTAGATATTTTTAATAGGATCAGCAGAATCTCTATACATGCTATTATCACGCTTAAAAATATCCAGAAAGCCTAATTCAGCCAGCTTAAATGAAGCTTAAAAATTATTTAAAATTTGCTGAGCCTTTGCATATTTTCAATCAAAATATTGACGTTTGAATGAAACAGTCTTTGCTTTAACTTTTACTTTCCACAGATTCAGATCCGAATAAAATCCTGAATCCCTAAACCTTTATTTACTTACTGCAGCTGGTGTACACAAGGGTGATACTCGCCAAATCACATCACCGACATCATCAGCAACCAAAATGGCACCTGAAGAATCTACCGCCACACCGACCGGTCGCCCATATGCATCGCCCTGATCGCTTAAGAATCCAGTCAAGATATCTTGAGGTGGGCCCATCGGTTGTCCATTTTGAAAGGGAATAAAAATCACTTTATAGCCACTGTGCGGTTTGCGGTTCCATGAACCATGCTGGCCAATCAGCGCACCGTTTCGATATTGAGGCATCAGATCTGCCTTATAGAAGGCCAAGCCCAATGATGCAGTATGATTGCCCAATGCATAATCCGGTAGAATTGCCCGCGCAACTTGCGCAGGGTTTTGCGGTTTGACCCGCGTATCTACATGTTGGCCATAATAACTATAGGGCCAGCCATAAAAAGCGCCTTCTTTGACAGAGGTCAGATAATCAGGAACCAGATCATTGCCGAGCTCATCACGTTCATTCACCACCGTCCAAAGTGTGCCGCTCTGGGGTTGCCAATCCATGCCATTCGGATTACGCAGTCCGGTAGCAAAAGGTCGTACTTGAGCACTGGTGATGTCAAATTCCATGATCAGTGCTCGGCCCTGCTCTTGCTCTAAGCCATTTTCAGCTACATTACTGTTGGAACCCACTGTGATATAAAGTTTATTGCCTGCAGGATTGGCAATGACATTTTTGGTCCAGTGATGGTTTAAACGGCCTGCCGGTAAATCCAGCACCTTGGTACCGGCTGCTGTGATTTGAGTCATCCCGTTATGATAAGGAAAGCGCATCAGCGCATCAGTATTGGCTACATACAATGTATTACCAATCAGCGCCATGCCAAATGGAGAATTGAGATTCTGTAAAAATACGGTTTTTTGTTCAGCTACCCCATCTCCATTGCTATCGCGAAGCAGACTGATGCGGTTGGTACTGGGATGCGATGAGCCGGCACGTTGCATCACCCATTTCATAATTTTGCCTTTGATCCCTTTGCTGTCATCGGGCTTGGGCGGTGCATCGGTTTCGGCCACCAGTACATCACCATTCGGCAATACATACAGCCAGCGCGGATGCTGCAACCCTTTGGCAAATGCCTGAACTTTTAAACCTGTCGCAGGTGTCGGCATTTTACCTTCAGGCCAACCTTTAGCAGGCGCAATATTGACCGTAGGCAGCAAGCTTGATTTTGGTTTGGGCAAATGTGGCTGGGAACCATAACTGTCATTGATAGGCGACTTGGAAGGCATGGTACATCCAGTCATGGTTAGGAGAAGTGCACAGCTGGCACCTGTAAGTAAAAGTTGAATAGGCTGATGAAGCATTTTTATCTCTTGTTATTATCATCCTCAACTTACTTTAAAAAACAATTTGAGATGCCACTAGCGGGTTCTTGTTTTTTCTGGTTATGAATTGTTTATCAATTTTGAGTCAGGTCTGATATTTTTCTTGCTATAAAAATAAATTTATCCTGACTAACTTACGCAGGACGGCAGGACAACATTTCTAGCGTAATTTTTTTCACCTCATTACGACTGTGCCGGATATGGGCATCTAATATAGAGAGACAGAACGCTGCATCTTGTGCAAGCAGCGCTTTTAAAAGCTGTTGATGTTCGGCATAGGTAGCTGTAACCCGATAATCCTTGGAAAAATCCAGACGGCGTATGATGCGAATTTTCTCGCTGATCTCACTGTGAATTTTCGCCATTTCCGCATTGCCGGCTGCAAATACCAAATGACAATGAAATGCTTCATCTTGTGCAGATAACTTTCTGAGATCATAGAGATACTGTTCTGGNNTCTGACAAAGTTGTTCGACTGCATAACATTCCAGCAAAATTCGCAGATCATATAACTCCTCATAGGCTTTAAAATTCAGTGGCCGAACCTGCCAGCCACTTCTAAACTGCACCTCGACATAGCCTTCCTGCTGCAGACGATATAAGGCTTGCCGAATGGGTGTACGGCTTACGGCATAGCTTTCAGCAATTTCTGATTCGGTAAACCGTTCTCCCGGCATGAGTTTAAAGTCAAAAATGTCATTTTTAATTTTCTGGAAAACCAGCTCAGACAGATTGTCTGAGCTTTTTCCGGTCGCTTTAGTGGCTGGATTAGGGACAAGGGTCATAGGCTCAATCCATTACTCCATATAAACCAGCGGTTCACCGCTATGCACGGTCTGACCTGAACGGCAGATAATGGCTTTGACAATGCCATCATCGTCAGCATAGACCGGCAGCTCCATTTTCATGGCCTCGATGATGGCCACCGTGTCGCCTTTTTTCACAATCTGCCCGGCTTCTACAAAAATCTTCCAGATATTGCCGGTCATAGAGGCGTTGAGAGGGACATACTGGCTGTAATCGGTATCATCCTGCAGCACTTCTATTTCTACAGGTGCATCAAACTCGTCTTTCCAGCGCTCTACCTCGGCACTAAAAGCAGCCTGCTGCTGCGCTTTAAAAGCAGCAATACTGTCCTGTTCTGCAGCAAGGAAATCCTGATACGCTGCAAAGTCAAACTCGCATTCCTCAATTTTGATTTCTGCCAGACCATGGGCGAAATCAGCACGGAACTGATCCAGTTCGGCCTCAGTGACCTCATAATATTTAATCTGGTCAAAAAAGCGTAAGAACCATTGCTGATCGCCAAACTGCTTGTTCTTTTTAAACTTATTCCAGATCGGTACGGTACGGCCAATCAACTGATAGCCACCCGGTGAGTCCATGCCATAAATACACATATACATGCCACCAATCCCGACTGTACCTTCAGCGGTAAAAGTACGGGCCGGATTATATTTGGAACTCAGTAAACGGTGGCGCGGATCAATGGGCACTGCACAAGGTGCAGTCAGATATACATCACCTAGCCCTAAAATCAGATAATTGGCATCAAAAATGATGTCCTTGACCTGCTGGCGGTGACTTAAACCATTAATCCGCTGAATAAAATCAATATTATTCGGTAACCATGGCGCTTTGGCACANNCCCATCTGTTCTTCAAGACCAAGCAGGAAGTGAATCAGTTGCTGCTGGCTCAAACGCAGACCATCATATTTAATCTGCAAGGATCGCACACCAGGTGATAATTCCAGGATACCGTCAAGATCAGCTTCACGGATCAGTTGCATCAAGCGGTGTACGCGCAGGCGTAGGGCCAAATCCAGTACGTTATCACCGTATTCCAGCAAGATATAACTGTCACCTGCCTGACGATATACAGCTTTTGGTGCATCTGGTGTAGCTTCACGCAATGCCAGAATACTTTCTGCTTGAACTGCCACGACTTCAGCCTCGTAGGGCATCTCTGCCTTGGCAAAGTTTTGGAGGGTTTGAATTTGCTGCCGCTCCAGCGCATTGGCCTGTTCTACCGAAATTGGATAGAAGCTAATCGTGTCATCGGCTTTCAGTTGACCAATTTTCCAGAGTTCAGCTTTGGCAATGGTCACCGGACAGACAAAGCCACCCAGGCTCGGACCATCTTTGGCAAGGATTACGGGGAAGTCACCGGTAAAGTTAATTGCACCAATGGCATATTCACAGTCATGTACATTGGATGGATGCAGACCCGCTTCACCGCCATTTTCACGCGCCCAGCTTGGCGTCGGTCCGGTTAAACGGATACCCAACCGGTTCGAGTTAAAATGCACTTTCCAGCTTGATGCAAAAAACTCCTCAATATATTCAGCTTTAAAGAAATCAGGAGCGCCATGCGGGCCATAGAGCACACCAATTTTCCATTCCTTGCCATAACTTGGAATCAGAGCTGTTGCCAAAGCTTCAGGTTCTGCAATCGCTAAAGGTAGACCATCGGCTGGCAGATCCGGATTCACCATCTTAATCATGTCACCAGCACGTAATACTCGGCCTGCATGTCCACCAAAATTACCTAAAGCAAAGGTAGAACGGCTACCCAGATATTCCGGCACATTCAGACCATTTCGTACGGCTAAGTAGGTCCGGCAGCCGGATTCAACCTGTCCGATTTTTAAGGTTTGGCCTGCTTTTACCTGAATAGGCTGCCAGAAATTTACTGCTTCATCATCCAGACTTACCGGACAAGGTGCGCCAGTTAAAGCAATGATATTTTCTGCATGAAATTTGAGGATTGGACCTTGCAGGGTAAATTCAAACCCGGCGGCGGCCTCGACATTCCCAACAATTTTATTGGCCAGCCGGAAGGCATAATCATCCATTGGGCCTGAAGGCGGTACACCAATATCCCAATACCCGACACGACCCGGATAATCCTGAATCGAACTTTGTGTACCCGGCTGAATCACCTCAATCACATTCGGCACATATTTGAAATCATCCAGCATGCGTGTCCAGATTTGCATTTGCTCAAAACGTGGATCTGAAATAACAGTATGCACATAATCCAGATTGGTACTAATACCATTCAGGCGAGTTTCAGATAAAGCCGATTTAAGCGTACGAATGGCAGTATCACGATCTTCAGCATGCACAATAATCTTGGCAATCATTGGGTCAAAGTATTGGGAAATTTCAGTTCCGGTACTCACCCAGGTATCAACCCGGACGTTTTCCGGGAAAAAGACATCAGTCAAAATCCCGGGACTCGGTTGGAAATTTTTCACCGGATCTTCGGCATAGATTCGTACTTCAATCGCTGCACCCTGAGGCTGAATACTGCTTAGATGCTTCCAATCCATAGTATCGCCTGCTGCGATTTTCAACATGCATTCAATCAGGTCTAAACCGGTCACCATTTCAGTCACCGGATGCTCTACCTGCAAACGGGTATTCACTTCAAGGAAATAAAACTCGTCACGTGCTGCATCGTAAATAAACTCAACCGTACCGGCACTGCGATATTTCACCGATTTACCCAGTTCAACTGCCGCCTGATGCAGTTTTTGACGGGTTGCATCATGTAAATGAGCCGCTGGGGTTTCTTCCACGATTTTCTGATTACGGCGCTGCAATGAGCAGTCGCGTTCGCCCAAAGCCACCACCTGTCCCTGTCCATCTCCAAAAATCTGAACTTCGACATGACGGGCTTTATCGATAAAGCGTTCCAGAAATACTCCGGCATCTTTAAAGAACTGCTCACCCAGACGTTTTACACTTTCATAAGCCTCCTGAAGTGCGTCTGCATCATCACAACGGGTCAAGCCAATTCCGCCACCGCCTGCTGTACTTTTCAGCATAATTGGATAACCAATTTTTTCAGCTTCTGCCAAAGCTTCGTCCAGACTATTTAGCAGCCCTGTACCGGGAGTCATGGGTACATTGGCAGCTGCAGCAAGTTCACGGGCACGATGTTTTAAACCAAACTCNNCCTTCTAAGGACACTGCAATATCTGCATCAATCACATGCTGTGCATAACGGTCCGTTTCTGAATAGACGGCTATACTGGTTACGCCCATTTTTTTTAATGTGCGAATGGCACGAACGGCAATTTCGCCCCGGTTTGCAATCAGTACAGTTTTAAACATGTGAATCCCCTTTTATTCTCTCTATTTTTTGAATCTGCTGAATGGATCTGTTTCGTTTTTTTCTAATTCAGCTGCTGCATATAAACCCGCTATCGAATATGTTCGCTGCTCTGTGTCGTAGCCTTTGATGCATACCTTCCGCAAATACAGCTTTTTTAAATGCATCGATTTTTGCTCGAAGATGTGCAGCAGTCGCAACCGAAATCCAGACAAGTTCACCCACCTCAACATGGGTAGTGCGTTGAGCAAGATGATTCAGTTGAAGCTGTTTTGACTGATCGGCATCGCGCCATTTTAGGACTGTCCAGCCGATCATTTTCTGATGAAGCATTCTGCATCCAACCTTGTATCCAAGTTTGAATACAGTTATGCAGAACTTATGCCAGTTTAATTTTTATTTTATTTTCAATATATTAACAAAATTTAAGATGTATAAATTGGGAAGAATTTCATTGGATGGTTGTTTTTGGTTCAGCCTGTTTTCAATTCAGTGCAAAAATTATTCTGNNACAGTCATAAAAATTGAGTGTATTAAATACCTGAATTGAAAGGTTTGAATCAGCGTGTATTCGTCATTACGGTATTCACTATTTCACCGGGATCATTAAGTGCTGATAAGGCGTCCCAGACCACATGACATAGGGCAAAGCGGTATCCGGTTGCTTATGCTTAGGATACATATCATAGAAACGAGCTTCAGCACCGACGATCATGACATGGGGACCCGTTTTGACCCAATGATTGCCCGCACTAGGCTTCTTGGCATAGGGATCAACATTACTGGCATCCGTACCACCTGCCAGCATATACATAAAGCCTACTTTCCTGACTGTGGGCGGTTTATGTCCCATCCAGGCCTCTGCCCATTCTAGAGCGGCCTGATCCATACACATTGGGTCTGGACCTGGCGTAGTCGGATTATCAGGCATACAGGTAAACCCATTATTGCCCTTGCGCAAAGTACGCATTTTGCCATCTGCACCGACAGCGACAATCGTGGCCGCAGCGGCTACTTTTTTAGGTGCAGCAGTCATGGCACTTGCAATGGCTTTCTTATCGGCAGCAGATGAAGCTGCGCCTGAGCTGGCTTTGCCCGACATGGGCGGTTCAACGGCTAAAGCGGCAGGTGCAGACAGCGCGACCCATCCCGCCATAAGCAGTAATTGAGGAAAATTCATGGCACATTCTCCTTGAATCATCATGAAGAAATTGGATTTAGGTTCAGATCAAGTTGGATTAATCTGTAATTTTTGTAACGTATCCTTATAGAGTTGAGGGATAATTTGAGTTGATCAAAAGAAAGGAGAAGATTTAACTATTGCAGTGAAATTGCGCTACACAGCAATATCAACTGCAATGAAAGACAATATCTTTGGCGCTTAACCACGAAATGCTGCTTCGATCACGGAGATGTCAATTTTCTTCATGGCCATCATCGCATTAAATGCGCGCTTGGCCGCAGCACGGTCAGGACTGTTACAGGCGTTGATGAGGACCGCTGGCGTAATCTGCCAGGAAATGCCCCACTTGTCCTTGCACCAGCCACACTCACTTTCCTGACCGCCATTGCCCACAATGGCATTCCAGTAGCGATCTGTTTCCTCTTGGTCTTCAGTAGCCACCTGAAATGAAAATGTTCCATTATGCTGAAAACCAGGACCACCGTTCAACCCGATGCAGGCAACGCCCATTACTGTAAATTCGACCGTAATGACATCACCTTCTTTCCCAGAGGGATAATCTCCAGGGGCAAGGTTGATCGCGCCAACTGAGGAGTCTGGAAAGGTTTCTGCATAAAATCGTGCTGCACCTTCGGCATCGTCATCGTACCAAAGGCAGACGGTGTTCTTCGCAATATTCATCATCTTCAATCTCCATTGATTTAGGTCTTACGCGTTCTGCCTAAGTCCAATGTGTCCCATATATCGGTCGAGAATAGTTATATGATCCCTTGTCTATCTTTCACCAAAAACAGAATAAACCTACTTTAGAATTGTATTTTTATTGATCGAAAGCTGTTTCAAAGTGCTTAAACTCATGCATTTCCAGAGTTTGTCACTGAACAATTGATTGCTTGGAAAATCGTGAATCAAAAAAAATAAATTGACCGTTTCAACACATTTTAACAACCAGTGATGCAACTGTTTTTTAACTTTGAAACTGNNAATTATTTTTTACTTTTCCAGAATTCCCACTTAGACTAGAGCACAATTTTGTTGCATATGCTTTTTGCCCTATGACCATTCAGGAATTAAGAAGATACCTTCGTAAAACGCGTCGTCATCTCTCTAAATTTGAGCAAAGGCAATCCGCACAAAAAGTTCTAAACCGTCTGATCCGCAGTCCAGAATTTATTCATGCCCAACGTATTGGCCTGTATTTGCATGCTTTTGGAGAGATTCAGACCCAGGCGATTATTGAACGCTGCTTTAAACTGGGCAAACAGGTGTATCTACCAGCGATTTGCGACATGAATCAGCAGCTGGTCTGGATCCGGATCACCCAGCACCAATACCATAACAAGCGCTTTGCCCATCATCGGCTGGGTATGCGAGAGCCCATGAGCACCCGTGGTGTACATGTTTCCAAACTGGATTTATTGCTCATGCCACTATTGGCCTGTGATACTTCGGGCACACGGATTGGTATGGGCGGCGGTTTTTATGATCGTACCTTGGCTTCTGCACCTGGGCGTCCATTCCGTCTGGGGCTGGCGCATGACTTTCAACTGCTGGCACAGCCGTTAAAACGTGAAACATGGGATCAGCCCCTTGATGCTTTAATCACCCCGACAGTTTTTATAAAGTTCAAACGTTAATTTTGCAATTTTACCCTTGCTAACTACTTTAAAATCACATAATTAGTCATTTTTCATACAATTTAATCTTAACTGCCCTTGTATTTTTAAAATTACCCATCACTATTAAAAGCATGGCAACACCGTTGTCACTCATTAGGAGTGCTCATGTCTGAAATTATTATGAATCAAGAAACCTTAGAGCCTCAGGTTCCAAGTGTACTACCCCTTTTGGCGTTGCGTGATGTGGTGGTTTATCCGCATATGCAAATTGCGCTGTTTGTCGGTCGTGAAAAATCGATCAATGCAGTTGATGTGGCTCGTAACAGTGACAATCTAGTATTTGTAGTTGCGCAAAAAGATTCGCTTACAGAAGAAATTGATCACGACAATTTATATCAATACGGTACTGTCGCGAAGATTGTGCAAGTTGTGAATCACGAAAATGATGAAAACTGTATTAAAGTCCTGATCGAAGGCCTACACCGTGCCAAGCTGAAAACCATCATTGACGAAACTGAGTATCTGACAGCAGAGCATGAACTCAGCCCAATGACGGTGAGCGTCGATGCAGACACCCAAGCTGTGCGCTTGCAGGAATTACGTGCGCTTTTCGCTCAATATGCAGAAGCGAAACTTCGTAATGCGCGTGAACTGATCACCGCAGCCAACAAAATTGAAGATCTATTACAGTTATTGTTCTTCGTCGCAACCCGTGTTCCATTGAATATTGATGTCAAACAGAAATTCCTGGAACATGACGAATTCGAAGCNNTGGAATAAAGCCAGCAAAGTCAGCATTAACCTGAACAAAGCACAGGAAATTCTGGATGCAGACCACTATGGTCTGGACGATGTCAAAGATCGCATTGTGGAATATCTGGCAGTTCAGTCTCGTGTGAAAAAATTGCGTGGTCCGATTCTGTGTTTGGTTGGTCCTCCAGGTGTCGGTAAAACTTCACTCGGTGAATCAATTGCTAAAGCAACTGGTCGTGAGTTCGTGCGTATGGCGCTGGGCGGCGTACGTGATGAAGCGGAAATTCGCGGTCACCGTCGTACCTATATCGGTGCGATGCCAGGTAAAATTGTGCAGTCATTGACTAAAGTGGGCGTAAAAAACCCGTTATTCTTGCTCGATGAAATCGACAAGATGGCGCAAGACTACCGTGGCGATCCGGCTTCTGCGATGCTTGAGGTACTTGATCCATCACAGAACAACAAGTTCAGTGATCATTACTTGGATCTGGATCTGGACCTGTCTGAAGTGATGTTTATCTGTACCGCAAACAGTATGAACATTCCTGAGGCGCTGCTGGACCGTATGGAAGTGATTCGTCTTCCGGGTTATACCGAAGAAGAGAAAGTAAATATTGCGGATCGTTACCTTGTTCCTAAAGCAATCAAGAACAATGGTCTACGTGCCAAAGAATTGACCGTGCATGAAGAGGCGATTCGTGACATCGTGCGCCGTTATACCCGTGAAGCCGGTGTTCGTAACCTTGAACGTGAAGTGTCAAAAATTGCACGTAAAGTGGTAAAAGAAGCGGTTAGCAAGAAAGCCAAAAACCTTCAGGTTGAAGTGACCGCAGGAAATCTTCCAGATTACTTGGGTCCACATAAATTTGACTACGGTATGGCGGAAGAAGAAGCGCAAATTGGCCGTGTAAATGGTCTGGCTTGGACTTCTGTCGGCGGTGAATTACTGACCATTGAAGTTGCAGCAGTCCCAGGTAAAGGCAAGTTCATTACCACCGGTTCTCTTGGCGATGTCATGAAAGAATCGATTACCGCTGCGATGACTGTAGTGCGTACCCGTGCGGATGAACTCGGCATCGAAGCCTCGCGCTTTGAAGAAACTGACGTGCATGTGCATTTACCTGAAGGCGCAACACCGAAAGATGGCCCATCAGCAGGTTTGGCTTTGACTACAGCATTGGTATCTGCTTTTACGGGTATCCCGATTCGTCCGGATATCGCAATGACAGGTGAAACTAGTCTGGGCGGCCGTGCACTGCGTATCGGTGGCTTGAAAGAAAAACTGCTTGCAGCCCATCGTGGTGGCATCAAGTTGGTGTTCATTCCACAGGAAAACGTACGTGACCTGGCGGAAATTCCAGAAAATGTGAAAGAAGGTCTAGAAATCAAAGCCGTGAAATCGATTGATGAGATTTTACCGCTGGCACTGACCTCTTTGCCAAAAGCTCTGGTTAAAGCACCCATTGTAAAAACCAAAGAAGAAGCTAAAGCAGCGCGTCATTAAGACCTTATGCTTCGTATAAAAAACCCTGCTTCGGCAGGGTTTTTTATTGAGTTATTAAATAAAGCAATTGAGTTATGGCTGTAGTGCCATAGCAACCAGCCCATCCACCACATGGGTCATCTTGTTCAGATCAAGCTTGTCTAAAGTATCCAATTCGGTATTGTAATAAGGATTACGATAATTCGCAGTATCGGTAATCAACATGGTCGAATAGTTGAATTTGGCATAATTCAGATAGCCAGAGAAATTCATATCCTGAGCAAAACTTGGGCTAACAAAGCGTTGACACTCCAGACGGTTAAAACGCTGCATGGCATCACAATAATCTCCAGTCAGGCCAGTTGAGGCTAAATGCCCAATCGCGGCAATAAAGTTACCATGTCGTGGATAAATCCACTTTAATCCCACCGGATAGCTCTGCACCTGATGTTCATCAAAATAACCAATCGAATCCAGAATCACCACGCCCTTAATTTTCTGCTTCTGCTTTTTTAAAGACTTGGCATGCATATAACTGCCCATATGTTCTGTCTTGAAAAAAGGCGGCTCTTCTAGCGTATAGAAAGCAAATTCGACATCATGTTGGAGCTTGGATTTTTGCANNTACAGATGACATTTCGGTAACTCAGGTTATTGACCACATAAACCTGAAACTGGCATGGAATACCAAAGCGCTGCATCTGCCCTTTGATCCAGGCAGATACCCGATTCAGCTCTTTTAAATTTTTATAATTTCGGTATTCATCGACACTCATGATCTGGCTAAAAAATAATTCCAGATGAGAGACCTGAGCATTTTTGCTCGAATTGGCTGCACAGAGACTAGGCCCCATGAGGCCTATCAGTAACAGCAGCACAGTACAACATCCTTTTATCATGACACTGTTCCGCATTTATTATTATTCCATTCCTTTATCAAGCGGATACTTGAACTAAGGACATTAAAGCAACACTAAATCTCTCATTTCAATTTCAATTTGTTTCCCTGCTCAACTTCATGTTGTTTGATCGTTATAATGAGGTATCCAATTATTGATCTGTCTGTATGAAAATCCGTATCCTGACCATTGGTCAAAAAATGCCAGCGTGGGTGCTGACTGGTTTTGAAGATTATTTCAAACGTATTCAGCCTTTTGTACAGACCCAGATTATTGAACTGCCGATGGCCAAGCGCGGGAATAATGATTCTGAAGCGGATATTCTGAAATACCGCAATATTGAGGGCGACAGCATTTTAAATGCGCTCAAGCAGAATGAAACCCTGATTGCACTAGAAGTGGGCGGACGTGAATTCAGTACCGAAAAACTGGCTGAAACCATGAAAGGCTGGATGCTGGAAGGCAATGATGTAGCACTTGCAATTGGTGGACCGGATGGTCACTCAGAAGCCGTGCGTAAAGCTGCTGCATGGCACTGGTCACTTTCCAAGTTAACTCTGCCGCATCCTCTGGTACGTGTGATGCTGATCGAGCAGCTTTATCGTGCCATGAGCATCAATAACAACCATCCTTATCACCGAGCAGGCTAATGATTTTGCTGAAGCGTTCTTTATATGCAACGTTTTGTTGAATAATCTCTTCTGCTCTTATTTCTATTTTTCATGCATTATTGAGGCATCTTCCAGATGTGGTTTGACTTATGAACTTACAAACGTTGCCCGGCTTATTTATTTCTCATGGCTCTCCTATGCTGGCGCTGAATCCTGAGCAAGTGGGTCCTGCCTTGCATCGTTTGAGCGAAAATCTGCCACGCCCGGAAGCGATTATTGTGATGTCCGCGCACTGGGAAAGTGATGCGTTGGAAGTCAGTAGCGCAATTCGCCCAGAAACTTGGCATGATTTTCGTGGTTTCCCGCCTGAACTTTATCAATTACGCTACCCTGCACCGGGAAATCCTGAATTGGCCGAGAAAGTCTTAGGCTTGCTGGCCAATGCCGGCTTTTCTGCACATGCCAACAGTACTCGTCCGCGTGATCATGGTGTATGGATGCCGCTGCTACATATGTATCCAGATGCCAACATTCCCGTGGTAGAAATTTCCTTACCCATGTCGATGAGTGCGGATGAGATTTATCAGATTGGTCAAAGTCTCGCACCTTTACGTGAACAGCAAATCCTGCTGATTGGTTCGGGCAGTATTACCCATAATTTACGTGAACTGTCTTGGGATGGATCGGCTGCTGATGTACCCGAATGGGCCTCAGGCTTCCGTAATTTTGTGGTGCATAAACTGACGCACAATGATTATGATGCTGTACTGGACTGGTCCAATATTCCGCATATGGCACGGAATCATCCAACGCTGGAACATTTTGCTCCGATTTTCTTTGCGATGGGCACAGGTCAGCGTTTTAGTCTGGTACATAGCAGTTTCACCATGGGTTCACTCGGTATGGATATTTACCGCTTCGATTAATCTTGCTTCAGCGCTAAAATCTTAATGATGGATACATTTTGCAACTCAAAGCTGCGAAATGTATCCATATTTTTTTGCAATACATCCATTATTATTGTTTGAACTTTATATACTTCATTATAAGTCCATGAAATTAAAATTTATTGTGCTGGCATTATTGCCTTTAACTTTTGCAGGCTGTCAGTCCAGTGATATTCAACGAGCTGGAGATCTTGCGGTGGCCACCATCCAACAAAAAAATGCAGATCAGATTCTTCCAGCCTATTACTGGGAACTGAATCGTGGACTAGAACGACCCGTTGTACTGAGTTTCAACGCTCAAGGCCGGCTGAGCGCCGTGACTGGCTGTAATGGACTCGGGACGACCTGGTCAGTCAAAAACAATATCATCACCACCAGCGAAGTTATAGGCACTGAAATGGCCTGTGATGCAGCATTGATGGAGCAGGAACGTTTTGTCAGCCAACTTTTACAAAAGCGTGACATTCCTTTTACGCTCAATACCACAGATCCTGACAAGCCGACCCTGACGTTGATGGCCGCAAATGGTCAAACCTATGAATTTATCGGGAAAAT
Organism: Acinetobacter sp. UBA3060; assembly: GCA_002367455.1. Classification (GTDB taxonomy): domain Bacteria; phylum Pseudomonadota; class Gammaproteobacteria; order Pseudomonadales; family Moraxellaceae; genus Acinetobacter. Next base: position 17,385 of record DFCG01000084.1, read on the forward strand.
GACTCCGGAAACCAAATACCAAGGACAGGCTGAAACAATTTTTCTGGAAATTTCCCCCGATACCAAACAATGTACCGGCGTAACCCAACAAAGCTGCTTGCAAGTCAAAGAAGTGAAATATGATCAGAATGGCCTGAAAACTCAGGTCGATAAGGACTGGACTTTATTCTATGATCAGATTGAAGGTTTTCGGCATTCACCAAATGAACGGCAGATTATTCGGGTCAAACGTTTTGAAATTAAGCATCCGGCAGCTGATCAATCGAAATATGCCTATATTTTTGATATGGCGGTTGAGCGTGAATTAGTTAAGGGTGCTCTNNCGGTGAATTTCTTTCATGATTGCGTGTAAACGCTCATCAACTTCTTCGAAAGTCCAGCCTAAACGCAATGCGTTTTGAGACATTTCCAGACCAGAAGTTGCCACACCACCTGCATTTGATGCTTTACCTGGCGCATAAAGAATTTTCGCTTCAACGAATTTCTCAACCGCTTCAAGCGTAGAAGGCATGTTCGCACCTTCAGCCACACAGATTACACCGTTTGCAAGAAGCTGAGCAGCGTCGTCTGCATCAAGTTCGTTTTGAGTCGCACATGGCAATGCGATATCACACTTGATACCCCAAGGACGTTGTCCTTCAAGATATTCGAAACCATGTTTAGACGCGAATTCTGAAATACGGCCACGTTTTACATTTTTAAGTTCCATGACTTCAGCAAGAAGCGCCTCAGTGAAACCGTCTTTAACGTGAACTGTACCGGCAGAGTCAGAAAGTGAAACCACTTTCGCACCGAGGTACATTGCTTTTTCAGCAGCATATTGCGCAACGTTACCAGAACCTGAAATCGCAACGACTTTATCTTTGAAGCTTTCGCCACGAGACTTAAGCATTTCCTCAGCGAAATACACAGTACCGTAACCCGTTGCTTCCGGACGTGCCAATGAACCACCGAAAGTTAAACCTTTACCAGTGAATACACATGCCGTATCGTTACTTAATTTTTTCATCATGCCGGCCATGTAGCCCACTTCACGACCGCCTACACCAATATCACCTGCAGGGATATCTGTGTTCGCACCAAGGTGACGATACAGCTCGATCATTAAAGCCTGGCAGAAACGCATGATTTCGCCTTCTGATTTGCCTTTAGGGTCAAAATCAGAACCGCCTTTACCGCCACCCATAGGAAGTGTGGTTAAAGCATTTTTAAATGTTTGCTCAAAGCCTAAGAATTTTAGGATTGAAAGATTCACTGAAGGGTGGAAACGCATACCACCTTTAAATGGACCGATCGCTGAGTTGTACTGTACGCGGAACGCACGGTTTACTTGAGTCTGACCTTGGTCATCTACCCAAGAAACTCGGAACTGGATCGCACGTTCTGGCTCAACTAGACGTTCTAGTAAACCATGTGCTGCGTATTGTGGGTTCTTTTCAATGAACGGCCACAAACTGGTCATCACTTCTTCTACAGCTTGAAGAAATTCTGGTTGATGTGCATCACGTGATTTTACGTAATCTAGGAACTCATTAAGTGTGTTGTATTTCAACGCTTAATCCTCAGCAGAAAATGGATCAAAATTGGTCAAATTTACAATCAATGTTAAATTTTGGCGCAAAATATTAAATATCTTTTGTAACTAATCTACAATACTTTTTTTGAAAATACTTTAAAATTAATTTGATAACAAATATTTATATTGATTATGAAAATTTTTTCTATGTCAGGAAATGCCAATCGAATCAAGGCTTACATTCAGATTTATGCCTAATAATAAGGCACAAGTTGACCCTTAATTGCGCACGACTTAGGAGTTTAAAAATATGTTAAAATTGATGAATCGACATATTTTGTTTCACTTACTCTCTCATGCTTGCCATGAGTAACGCTGGTTATACATGAATTCGCCCATTTCTCTGGTCCAATCGATTGACGCTTTACTCCCTCAAACCCAATGTGGACTCTGCGGTCACCGTGACGGATGTTTACCTTATGCCCAGTCGATTATTGAGGGGGAAAATGCCAATAAATGTGTGCCGGGCGGACAGCCTGTTGCCGATGCTTTGGCTGCATTATTAAATCGTCCTAAACTTCAAGCTGAAGAAAGTGTCTGGCCAGTTCAAGCCGATGGTCGTCCTCAGCGCATCAAAGCCGTAATTCGTGAAGATGAATGTATTGGCTGTACCAAATGNNTTTACAGGGATAGAACATGACCACAGCAAAGGCCAAGCCCGTTAAAAACATGACCAAAAAGCAGATTCAGACCTTTTTTGAACGCCTGCGTGAACAGCGGCCTAACCCAAAAACTGAGCTGAATTATTCCAATCCCTTTGAATTACTGGTCGCGGTCACGCTCTCTGCTCAAGCTACCGATGTCAGCGTCAACAAAGCCACAGACAAACTCTTTCCAGTCGCCAATACACCGGAAGCCATTTATGCGCTAGGTGTGGACGGCTTGAAGGAATATATCAAG
>DFCG01000043.1:0-8416 GCA_002367455.1 Acinetobacter sp. UBA3060
AATCTGGGTATTCTAGGTTTATCAGCACAGGGAGTCGAGAAAGGATATTCTCATAAGGAAGACGAAGCTGAATGAAAACATCATGGATATGATGCTGAAAGGGACATCACAAAAAAGCAGAACGAATTATAATATGTGAAAGCACAACCTCATTAACCCGAGTTTTACAGGATGTAGAGCTCGGGTTAAATTATTTCAATTACTTAAACATGATTTTAAGCTATAGCCCTTCAAATTCCGTGATCAAATTGATTTAGTAAATTGATTTATAACCTTCAGGGCGAGTCTTAAAACGGCGGTGGAACCACATATATTGGGTCGGTGCAATGCGTAACTGCTGCTCGATTACCAGATTCACGCGGGTGGCATCTTCAACTTCATTTTCACCAGGAAAATTTTCCAGTGCTGGTTCAATCAGCACATGGTAGCGCGGATTATTAATATCGCCATGACGGTAGAAATATAAAGGAATTGCAGCCGCTTTGGTCATTTTTAGTAAACGACGATGTGCGGTTACAGTCGCCGCAGGCACACCAAAAAATGGTGCCATCACGCCTTGTTTTAAACCATAATCCTGATCCGGACTGTACCAGATTGCATGGCCATTTTTTAGATTGCGTACCAAGCCACGCATATCATCATGATCAATCTGGTTGGCATAAATTGTGGCACGACAACGGTAAATCAGCATGTCCAAAAGCGGATTATTCTGCGGACGATACACCACATCCGGGTCAAAATACTGTGCGCACAGGTAGCCACCTGCATCCAGCAAGGTTGAATGCGTGCCTAATAAAAGCATACCTTGGCCTGCGGCTTGTGCCTTTTGAATATGTTCCAGCCCTTCAATACTGACGCGACCCTGAAACCATTTCGGACTGTACCAGGCATTTAGCGTCTCAAACACACCCAGCATTTGATCGATAAATACCTGACGGGCATTGTCCTGTACCTGCTNNGTATTTAAAAGAAAGCTGGCCCAGCAGGGACGCCAGACGATGCTGAATGGCCCAAGGTAAGATCGCCAGAATCATCAGGAAAATAATGCCCAGCCAGTTGCCCCAGTATTGAGGTAACAGGAATGACCATTGAAATTCACCGGGTTGATATGCAGGCTGAGTACTCATAAAACAATATAGGGCCAAAAGATTAAGTGCAGTCTAACAGAGAAGATTATTGAAATAAAAAAGCATCTGTACGAATACAGATGCTTGAGTAAAAGCTCGGGGAATATTTAGCCGTTACTTAGATTGTCCAGCTCTTCCCAGCGCTCTAATTTTTCCAGTAACAGCTCATCAATTTCGGATAAACGGTTAGAAAGTTTCAGTGCTTTATCAGAATCAGTGACAAATAAAGAGCCATCAGCCAGTTGAGCATTGATCTCGACCTGCTCTTTTTCTAGCGCTTCCATCTCAGCTGGAAGTTGCTCGAGTGCACGTTGGTCTTTATAACTGAGTTTAACTTTTTTGGCAGCGGCCGGCGCAGTCTCGGCTTCTGCTTTGGCCATGGCTTTTTTCACGGCACTTTTTTGGTCAACCACGGTTTGATCCGGACGTTGTTCAAGATAATCCTGATAACCGCCAACATATTCGTCAATATTGCCCTTACCATCAAAGACCCAAGTGGATGTTACCACGTTGTCCATAAAGGCACGGTCATGCGAGATCAACAGTAGGGTGCCTTTGTAGCCACCCAGCATCTCTTCCAGTAACTCTAAAGTCACCATATCCAGGTCGTTGGTTGGCTCATCCATCACAATCAGGTTCGATGGTTTCAGCAACAGTTTCGCTAGCAGGATACGGTTGCGCTCACCACCTGACAAAGCTTTGACTGGTGTACGGGCACGTTCTGGCGAAAACAGGAAATCTTGTAAATAACTATAGATATGACGACGGTTACCATTCACATCCACGTGGTCAGAACCTTCTGAGACGTTATCTTTAACAGATTTTTCCAGATCCAGCGCATTACGGAGCTGGTCGAAATAGGCCACTTCTAACTGCGTACCGGTCTTCACCGTACCGCCATGTTCTAGCTCGCCCAGAATGGCTTTAATGAGGGTAGTTTTACCGACACCGTTATCACCGACCAGACCGATACGGTCGCCACGGAGGACAAGTGCAGAGAAGTTGTTGATGATCGGTGCATTGTCACCGAATTTCACACTCAGGTTCTCAATTTCAAACACCAGTTTGCCGGAACGGTTGGCATCCTGAGTCGCCATCGTCACTTTACCTTGTTGCGAACGACGTGCTCTAGATTCTTCACGTAATGCTTTTAGGGCACGGACACGACCTTCGTTACGGGTACGACGGGCTTTAATCCCTTGACGGATCCAGACTTCTTCCTCAGCCAGCTTTTTATCGAACAGCGCATTTTGCTTTTCTTCAGCTTCCATTTGCTGGGCTTTCAGGTCTAGATAACGTGAATAGTTACCTTCATAACTACGCAGTTGACCACGATCCAGTTCAACAATACGGGTAGCAATGCTATCGACAAAGGCACGGTCATGCGAAATGAACAATAGGGTCAAATTATTTTGATCGAGCAGGAATTTTTCCAGCCATTCGATACTTTCAACGTCTAAATGGTTAGTCGGTTCGTCCAGTAACAGCACATCGGGTTGGGTAAGTAAAGCACGTGCCAGTAGTACACGACGCTTACGACCACCAGATAAATCGGCAAGATCTGCATCCGGGTCCAGGCCCATTTTGCTTAAAATCGAATTGACTTTGGTTTCCAGCGCCCAGCCATCCAGCTGATCCATTTTGTGTTGCAGGTTGCCCATACGATCACAGGCGTCCATGTCACCGAGTACACAGGCTTCACTGGCAGCATGATAAGCACGCAAAACTTCCGATGCTTCACCGGCACCATCTGCCACGATATCAGCCACTTTACCTGAATCCATCGGTACATCTTGCGCCAGCATGGAAATAGTAATGCCGTTTTGTAATGAAACTTCGCCGTTGTCAGGCAGTAAACTTCCTTCAATCAGCTTAAGTAAGGTAGACTTACCCTCACCATTACGGCCAATCAAACACACTCGTTCGCCGCGTTCCAAGTTAAAATTCGCGCCGTCGAGCAGGGCGGGTCCACCAAACGCAAGTTGGACATCCCTAAGGGTAATATAGGCCATAATGTTTCCTGAAATCCCCAATGAGGACTTTAAATGACTAAACAACAAAATCTAAATGATCAGGCGTCATTTTCCGCACCCATTGAAGATTTGCAAGTGCGAATTGCATTTTTAGACGATTTAGTTGAACAGTTGAATGATCAGGTGGCCAAACAGACCCTGGAAATTGCTGATCTGAAAAAGCAAATGACGCTGTTATATCAACGTGTTGAGTCTTCAGATCTGTCTGAAGGCATTGCAGAATTTGATCCGGTTGCAGATCGCCCACCGCATTATTAATTTGCAACCAATGATTTAATCAACAACAACCCTTAGCTGATCTAAGGGTTTTTTATTGAAAAATAAAAATGAGCCAATCGATAAGATGTTAAAAAGAGAAATATTATTTTTTTGAATTGGCTTTTAAATTGCATTAAATCCGCATATAAAAGTAATAAAGCGTAGCGTGATGATCAAGTGCAAAAGAATTTTCCTGTTGAAAACAAACATTCACGCTTACAAACAGATTTCTTGCCGGCATTTCATAAAATGCAGTTTAGCTCTCTGCCGAAACAGGCCTGCACCCATTCAGTCCTAAAATTATTTGACCTTTCACTCACTTCCTACTCTAATACCGGCTCTCAGGTACATTCCAGAATTGCGTCCCATGCACCCAAAAGTTATTCTACTCGACCTCGAAAATAATTTCCCCACAGCCAAGTTAATGCGTGAGATTGTGGCGCACTATTCGACTTTATATCTGTTTAGCTGTGCCGGAAAATTTGAATTCTCCTTAGAGGACTTAACCGAGCTTGCCGGCTGGATTGGCAGTGGTCAGGTGGTGGTGCTGGACACGCCTGAATCGCCACAAAAAGAATATGAGTATGCAGTCATTGTCGGTCAGCTTATGGCGCTACTGGAGCCAGAAACCGAGGTTGAATTGATCTCGGCGATGGACAGCTGCGAGATGTTGCAGCAGATGCTGCAGGCTTCTGATATTCCGTGTCACCTGATTCAGATTCAGCCTGATGAGACACACATTCCAACAGATCAACCTAAAAATCATCTTCCGAGTCTGGATACCATCAAGAACAAACCCGCCTTGCAGTTGGTGAAAAAATACTGTGATGCGTTAGGGAAAATGAGCGGCAAACCGAATACGGTGGAAACCCTAAAAAACTCAGTGGCGAATATTCTGCAAGTGATGCCGGTAAAAGCTCAGCATGTGGTCGGCATGTTGATTAACCTGAAAATCGTCAAACGCTATGATGAGCAAATCAGCTTCCGCAAAAAAGTTTTGAAACAATGGCTGCAACTCAATCTGGATGAACAAAGCCCGGTTGAAAATCCAAAACTGGATCAGGTCATTTCCCAACTGAAGGCAGAAGAAGCTCCAGTTGAATCTGAAATACTCAAGTCACCAATCCAGTCGGCACAGCAAGACCTGTTCAAGAACTTTGGCCGGATCGATCCGGTACAACTGGAAGTGGCGCGTAAACTGCGTGAATTGCAGGGCGATAAACCCAAAGACATTTATGAGCTGCGTGATTTACTGGAACAGTTATTTCCAAAATCGGACATCCGCTTGCTGCTGAAGGAGTTAATCGAGAAAGGTTATATTTACTGGAATGGTCACGAAATTTTATATAGTCATGAAATGTTCCTGAATTAATTTTATCGTGCAAACTTGCGTTTTATATTGTGCTTATGCAACTCTAATAATAGAACATAAAGGTTGAACTATGGAAAACACTGGAATCTGGGTGACGGTGGTCATCATCATTTTCGTCATAGGGTCGATTTTCGGGTTGCGCGTGAGCCCCCGAGAAAAAGCCTTGGGCCTGATGCGTGATAAAGCCCGTAAAATGGGTTTGCATCCACGTCTGGTGGTGGCACCGGACTGGACCAAAATCCCGAAGGCGACTGAAAGTCGTGCCAGTATGGTCGCATACTACAGTGTGCTGATGCCAGATGCACGTTTGCCCTTGATGCGCGCCCGTGTTGTCGATAATAAACTCGAAATCGTGCAGGGTGATGAGAAATTTAAAGATTTTCCCATTGCATTAAAAGGCATTTATGCTATTGATATGCAGGCCAACTGTGTCGGCGTGTATTGGGATGAAGAAGCTGATTTAAGAGCGACCCAACTCGACGACATCAAAGCGCTGTTACACGCTTTGGCTGAACTTTAATTTAGAAATAAACAGGATTAACGGTTAATTATGGCGAACGCTCCTCGGTCCACATCAAAAAGCAGCACAGCGAAGTCTCCCGACGCTGGAAGCAAGCGTGCCCTAGTGATTGTGGAGTCGCCTGCAAAAGCGAAAACAATCAATAAGTACCTTGGTCCGAACTACATCGTAAAATCATCAGTGGGTCATGTGCGTGACTTGCCGACAGGCGGTTCTGCAAAATCGACAGAGAAAAAACCGGCGACACGTACCAAACTGACGGATGCAGAAAAAGCTGAAAAATCACAGAATGCGTTGATTAACCGCATGGGTGTCGATCCGGAACATGACTGGAAAGCCAAATACGAAGTCCTTCCTGGCAAAGAACATGTGGTTGCCGAACTGAAAAAACTGGCATCGCAAGTCGATGAAGTCTATCTGGCAACGGATATGGACAGGGAAGGAGAGGCGATTGCCTGGCATTTAAAAGAAGTCATCGGTGGTGATGATTCGCGTTATCAGCGTGTGGTTTTCAACGAAATTACCAAAAACGCGATTCAGGATGCCTTTAAGCATCCGTCACGTCTGGATACCAATAAAGTCAATGCACAGCAGGCACGCCGTTTCCTGGATCGTGTCGTGGGCTTTATGATTTCGCCATTGCTTTGGGAAAAGATTGCCCGTGGTCTGTCGGCCGGTCGTGTACAGTCGGTTGCAGTGAAGCTGGTGGTCGAGCGTGAACGTGAAATTCGTGCCTTCATTCCTGAAGAATACTGGCAGGTGTTTGCCGATACCAAATCGAAAAAAGATGATATTCGTCTCGAAGCGGTCAAGCAAAATGGCAAGACGCTCAAGCTGCGCAACAAAGCCGAAACTGATGCCTTATTAAACCTGATCAAAGATGCGGATTATACGGTTTCTGCACGTGAAGATAAGCCAACCAAGGTTAATCCAAGTGCGCCGTATATCACGTCAACGCTACAACAGGCAGCCAGTACCCGTCTCGGTTTTTCTGTGAAGAAAACCATGATGCTGGCGCAGCGCCTGTATGAAGCCGGTTTCATTACCTATATGCGTACCGACTCTACATTCTTGAGTGATGATGCGGTGAATATGGTGCGTGGCCATATCGAATCGGAGTTTGGCGAGAAATATTTGCCTGCCAAGCCGAACCGTTATGGCAATAAAGCCGGTGCGCAAGAAGCGCATGAAGCCATTCGTCCATCTATGGTTGGCTTAAAAGGCGACAGCCTAGTGGGTGTTGAGCGTGATGCACAGCGCCTCTATGACTTGATCTGGCGCCAGTTTGTTGCCTGTCAGATGACTCCGGCAGAATATTTGTCTTCTACCATTTTGGTGGATGCCAATGGCGTAGAACTGAAAGCCAAAGGCCGTACCTTGGTCTTTGATGGCTTTACCCGCGTGCGTGGTGCCAATAAAGCCGATGACGATATTTTATTGCCTGCGGTCAAAGTCGGTGAAGTGCTTAAACTTGAGAAACTTGATCCATCTCAACATTTCACCAAGCCACCGGCACGTTTTACTGAAGCCTCACTGGTGAAAGAACTCGAGAAAAAAGGCATTGGCCGTCCATCGACCTATGCTGCGATTATCTCGACCATTCAGGATCGTGGTTATGTGAAACTGGATAACCGTCGTCTCTATGCCGAGAAGATGGGTGAGATCGTTACCGATCGTCTGGATGAAAATTTTAGTAATCTGATGAACTATGCCTTTACCGCAGATCTTGAAGGTCAGCTGGATAAAGTAGCAGATGGTGAGCGTAACTGGAAAGAGTTATTAGACAGCTTCTATGGCGATTTTAAGCAACGTTTGACTACGGCGCAGGGTGAGAACGGTATGCGCCGCAATCAGCCTGTAGAAGTGGATGCAGTACACTGTAAAGAATGTGACCGTCCAATGCAGATTCGTACCGGAACCACAGGCGTATTCTTGGGTTGTTCAGGCTATAACCTACCGCCGAAAGAGCGTTGTAAAGGAACCTTGAACCTGACACCAGTTGAGTCTCTGGCTGCATTATCTGATGATGAGGCTGCGGAAACTGCTGACCTGATGTCGAAGAAGCGTTGTCCGATCTGTGAAACTGCCATGGACAGCTATGTGATTGATGGCGGCCGTAAACTGCATATCTGTGGGAATAACCCGGACTGTAGTGGTTTTGAACTTGAAGAAGGTGAGTTCAAAATTAAAGGCTATGATGGCCCGAGTATCCCATGCGACAAGTGTGATGGTGAAATGCAGCTGAAGACGGGTCGTTTTGGTCCGTATTTTGCCTGTACCAGCTGTGACAATACCCGTAAAGTCTTAAAGAGCGGTCAGCCTGCGCCTCCACGTGTGGATCCGATCAAGATGGAGCATTTACGTTCTGCCAAGCATGACGATTTCTTTGTACTGCGTGACGGTGCAGCCGGTTTATTCCTGGCGGCAAGCAAGTTCCCGAAAGTGCGTGAAACCCGTGCACCGAAAGTGGCCGAGATTCGTTCTGTTGCCGACCAGCTTGATCCAAAGTATCAGTTTATCTTGCAGGCACCTGATGTGGACCCGGAAGGGAATCCAACTCTGGTAAAATTTAGCCGTAAGAACCAGTCACAATATATTGGTTCGGAAACTGCAGAAGGCAAGCAAACCAAATGGTCTCTGGTTTATCAGAACGGAAAATGGGTTGAGGCCTAAACTCTAAGATTCAAAAAAATGCTGACGAAAGTCGGCATTTTTTATTTATGATGTATCTTCATTTTAAAAACAATAATCAAGGTTGATTTGGGGCCATGTGGAAAAAGATTCGGATTCTGATTTTATTAATCATCTTATTGATTGTCGCAGTCAATGCCTATCGTGATCAAAACCAGAACTGGTCAAAGCCGATTATTGTTTTGCTGCATCCGATTAGTGCTGATGGATTACCAACCACACAGAAATATATCCAGCAACTGTCAGTTCAGGACCTGAATGGAGCAAGGGAATATCTGGAAAAAGCAGCTCAGCAGTATCGCGGACAGCCGACTTATTTTTATTTTAATTTAGGCCGTGAGCTTAAAGTTCTACCGCCCAAAGTCCCTGAGCAGGCTTCGCTCATCAATACAGTTTTATGGAGTTTAAAATTCCG
>DFCG01000043.1:8464-22975 GCA_002367455.1 Acinetobacter sp. UBA3060
ACCAGTAAAATGCCAGAATCTTTAAATCAAACCTTGATTAATGAGATAACTGCAATTGAACTGGGCTGGAAATAAAGACTTGTGGATAGTACTGGATTTATCCACAATTTAGACTTCATTTGTGGATAAAAGATTACATCATGCCGCTCACCTTTGTACTTGCTCCTGACTCATTTAAAGAAAGCATGTCTGCTGCGCAGGCTTGTCAGGCCATGCAACGCGGTATTCAGAACGTCATTCCGGATGCCCATATCATTCATGTGCCAATGGCTGATGGCGGTGAAGGCACGGTCGATGCATTGATTTCAAGTTTAAAGGGGCAAAGTATTGCATGTGAAGTGACCGGACCACTGCCTGAGCAACGTATTCAGACCTATTGGGGTTTGGTTGATCCAGGTCAAACTGCCGTGATTGAAATGGCCGAGGCCAATGGCATTCATTTATTGAAGCCTTCACAGCGTAATCCGATGCTCACTTCAACTTATGGCACAGGAGAAATGATCAAACAGGCATTGGACTTGAGTGTGAAAAAAATCATCATTGGGCTGGGTGGGAGTGTTACCAATGATGGTGGTGCCGGCATGGCACAGGCACTGGGTGTGCGGTTTCTAAATCATGCGGGTGAATTAATTCAGGTCCGTGGTGGGAACTTAGATCAGGTCAAATCAATAGATTTATCTGGACTGGATCCACGTTTAGCAGATACTGAAATAATNNGGACTGGGTTTTGGTTTAATGGCATTCACTGCTGCCTCTATTCGATCAGGTGTAGAGCTGATGATTGAACAGGTTCAACTCAACGAGAAAATAGCGCAAGCAGATCATGTGTTTACCGGGGAAGGTAAAATTAATTTTCAAACCAAATTTGGCAAAACGCCATTTGGTGTGGCGCAGGTTGCAAAACACTTCAATAAACCGGTGATTGCTTTTGCGGGTCTAGTCGGTGAAGGGATTGAGGATTTGTTTGAGTCAGGATTTAGCCAGATTGTTGGGATTAATCCGCCAGATTGTCCTTTAGAGGAAGCCTTAAATAATGCAGAAATGAACTTGGAGAAAGCTGTCGCTGAGATAGTTAAAAATCTTTTGACAGAGTGAAAGTATTTCTCTCTCCTGTAATCCAGCACGCCCTGTCGTTAGCTAATATCAAATCAGGAAATAAAATTGGAGACAGTTTCAGGACAACTGAAAAGCCATAATTCTGGAAGCGATCTGTTAAACTACATACATCCACAAAATGATGAGTGAAAATGAGTTTAGCCACCCTGATTGATGAATTAAACCCCCAACAAAAGCAAGCAGCGACCACAGAAGCAAAACACAGTTTGGTGCTGGCCGGGGCAGGTTGTGGCAAAACCAANNGCCTCGACCTTTCATACCTTCTGTATGTATCTGCTGCGCCGTATTCCGAAAGCTTTTGGTCTGGAACAGTTTTCGATTATTGATCGTGATGATCAGCTGATGATGTTCCGCCTGATTCGCGGTCGTGATGACAAGAAAAATCCCAATCATCTGCCTAAGCCTCAGGAATTATGTGATCTGTATTCTTTTGCACGCAATACCCGGCAAAAGCTCAGTCTAGCACTGGAAAAACAGATACCGGAATATCTGGCCTTAAAGGACCAGATTGCCGAAATCATGAAAGAATATGAGACACGGAAGCAGGCACGCAGCTTTCTGGACTATGACGATATTCTGGCGGTAGTTGCCACCGCGCTGGCACAGTCCGAAGGTCTGGTCGATTATGTCGCTTCAATCTGTCGGCATATGCTGGTCGATGAAATGCAGGATACCAATCCATTGCAATGGGCTTTGTTGGAGCCACTCAAAGATCGAATCAGCCTGTTCTGTGTCGGTGATGATGCGCAATCCATTTATGGCTTTCGTGGTGCAGACTTTGAAAATATTCACCATTTCAAAGAACGTGTGCCAGATGCGCAGATTTTTAAATTAGAAAAAAACTACCGCTCGACCCAGGAAATTCTGGATCTGTCCAACTGGCTGCTCGATCAGTCTGAAATCAAATATGACAAACGTCTGGAAGCGTATCGCGGAGAAGGTGTAAAGCCGCGCATGCATATTTTCCCGAATGAATTTGATGAAGCCAAATGGATTGCGATTGATATTAAAGAACGTCATTATCTGCAAGGCAGCAAATGGGGCGAGCATATGGTGCTGGTACGCTCCAGTTTTGCCGCGCGGCATGTTGAAGCGGCCTTTATCGCGGCCAATGTACCGTATCGCTTTATTGGTGGCATGAAGCTGCTGGAAACGGCGCATGTCAAAGATTTGCTCAGCATGCTGCGGGTGGTCGTCAATCCATTGGATGATATCGCCTGGATGCGTTTCTTGACCCTATGGAATGGTGTTGGTGATGTGGGTGCCAGTAAGCTATCGCAGCAGTTATTGGCTGAACCGGAAATGGAAGCTATTGCAGATAATTTGGAAAAATTTGGCAAGATACCATTAGAAACCATTCTGATCATGCAGCAGATGAGTGTGCTCAAAGGCGAAGTGCAAGCTTGTGTCGGTCTTGCGATTCAGGCGATTGAATCGCAGTTGGCGGAAAACTATAAAAAGGATTGGCCACGTCGCCAGAGTGATTTTGAACTGGTCAAACAGCTAGCCTCCAAGCATTCGCAGCTGAGTGAGTTTTTAGAGGAATATGTACTGGATCCGGTGTCAATCTCGGAAATTGAACGCCAGTCGGACCATGATGTGGTGACCTTGATTACCATTCACTCGGCCAAAGGCACCGAACAAAATGTTTGTTATGTGGCCAATGTCACGCCAGGCAATTACCCGCATGCACGTGCTCAGGGTGACTTTGATGATGTCGAAGAAGAACGTCGTGTGCTATATGTGGCGTTGACCCGGGCAAAAAATGAATTGATTCTGACCAAACAGAACCTGAATCATTGGGCGCGGGAAACGGTCGATGAGCAGGGGCGTAAAGTCGAAAGCTATTTCCTGAATGATCTCACCCGGCATTTATGCACCACAGAAACCCATTACAAGACCCGGCAGCAAACGGTAAAAAGTGCCTTGATTGAACGCAAGTCGATTAATTTAGATTTTGGGATTGATCTCGATTAAACTATGGCAAAGTTGTTTCATGCAAAAAGTAGAGTAGGCGCGTGCTTTTTGATATTTTTTGCCTATCTTCTTAAGGTTGTAAGATGAAAATTTTAGTTCGTAATTTAGAACGTACGGTCACAGAAGCCGAATTACTGAAACTGTTCCAGGAATATGGCATAGTGGAGACCTGTACTTTGGTGCTTGATGCAGCAACAGGCAAATCAAAAGGTTTTGCTTTTGTAGAAATGCCGCATGGCCGTGAAGCAGTCAAAGCCATTAAAGGCCTGAACACTTTACGCCTACACGGACATGGCATCCGCGTGAAAGCCGCAGAAGACAAGCCTCAGGCTTAAACTCAAAAAAGGAGCACTTGATAGGCTCCTTTTTTTATGGCTACAATTTAGTATCGCCGTACTTAATTAGTGAGCTCAATGCTCTGAATTTCAGTGCTGGATGGATTCAGTCCGAACATCTTTTGATTGCGAAATGTAGGCGAACCTTTTACTTTATAAAAGCCAAAATTTGTTTTAAACCTTAGGAAATCTCGATGACCCGTGTTGCTCGCTATCATGCGGACCGTACCAATCAAAAACTGTATTTTGCCCGCCTTTCCTGCCAGCAAGCAGAGCAAACTGAACATGTACAACAGGCTCAGGCACAACGTGAAGCAACTGTGTTTCATTTGCATGGTGCTTTGTTAGCATTTTTACAGGAACTGGTGCGTTACTATCGCCTGAATGATCCTCATCCGACGCTAAAATCGATCGAAGAACTCATGGCGGCCAAAGGCCAAATTTCGCCAGAAGTCGCGGTGCTGCAACATTTGTCCAAGAGCGGTTTCATTGCTGAACTGAAGCACGCTTACCGTCTGTGCCAGTATGCGCCCGAACCAAGTACCCCAGAACCTGAAGACGAAACCTCCTCAAATCTCATCATTAAAGTCACACAGTCTCCACAAGCATGGTTACCTGATACTGCTATATTGAGAGAGTGGCATCGTGACCTGACCCAATTAATTGATGGTTTTCGTAATGAGATGATTGAATTTTAATCGGATCGGCTGTACTTGAAAATGCAATTTTTAACCCTATATCAATTACTCTAATGATGCAAAGTGCACCCGGCGCTTTGCCACCATGTTGAACATGGAGGATATATGTCTATAGAACAGTTGAAAGATTTATTTGGTAATCAAGACGCGATTTTAGAACTCGTTCAACTTGAAGGTGGCGCGTTGGCTCTACGCAATGCAGGCTCACATAAACAGCCTTTGGTCATGATTCAATTTAATGATGAGGTGAAAGCTCTACTTGGAGAGCAGACGCCCGTGATTGCGCAACAGATGATTCAGGCAGCACTCTATGGTTTGCTGGAACAGCAGGTCAATGAGTGGCAGGCTGAAGTTGTGGATGAAGAACCAAAGTATATGAGTTAATCGTTGAAATTTATTTAGAAAGCACACTANNGCGTTTATTCAAAGAAAAACTTTAATGAGAAGGCGTATGCTGATGCGCGATCTCAATCTGGTTCAAAATATGATTGCTCATATTTTTTGCCATTTCTTCTTTGGCATAATAAACCGCACCGACATTATCCCGACGAATGGCTTCAGCTTCTTCCTTGCTTTCTGCACAGACCAGTACCTGAATTTGTGGATTCAAGGTCTTGGCAATATCGACGATTTTATGAATATCGATGATATCCATAGGGGAGATGACCAGTAAGCGCGCATGCTGAATATGTGCCTGAATCAGGACCCCGGCTTCAGTGGCTGCACCAG
Organism: Acinetobacter sp. UBA3060; assembly: GCA_002367455.1. Classification (GTDB taxonomy): domain Bacteria; phylum Pseudomonadota; class Gammaproteobacteria; order Pseudomonadales; family Moraxellaceae; genus Acinetobacter. The sequence goes on from DFCG01000043.1 coordinate 13,320, forward strand.
AAACCGCAGCAATGCCTTTTTCTCGTAGGTTTTCGACGATGTCACGGTTTTCTTCGGCAATGACCACCTTGATGTTTTCTTCCATCAATGAGCGGGTAATGCGACGCCCGACCTCACCATGACCAATAATGACCACCTGATCGCGCAGGTAATCCTGTGAGACTTCATCGGGTAACATCGCCAGAGGGTCACCACTGCGCTCCAGTAAGCGGGCCAGGGTCGAGCGTTCCCGAATCCATTTCTGTACCGGCTCAATCGCGGAAAAGATAAAGGAGTTAAGCGTAATCGAAATCAAGGCACCTGCCAGAATCAGGTTTTGACCTTCCAGCGAAAGCAGGTTGAGCGAAACACCGAGTGCAGCCAAAATAAAGGAGAACTCACCAATCTGTGCCAGAGAAGCACCGACGGTCAAGGCGGTATTGATCGGATAACGGAAGAACAGCACCAATGCCATAGCCGCAATAGTCTTACCAATCATGATAATCGCGACCACGGCCAGCACATGTAGAGGCTGTTCCAGCAAAATGCGCGGATCAAACAGCATGCCGACTGAGACAAAGAATAAAATCGAGAAAATTTCACGCAGTGGCAAGGTTTCTTCTTCGGCACGATGACTGAAATCAGATTCCTTAACGACCATTCCGGCAAAGAAAGCACCCAGTGCCATGGATACACCAAAGACTTTATAGGCACCAAAGGCAATCGAAACAGCAGCTGCCACCACAGTTAAGGTAAACAGCTCACGTGAACCGAGACGTGCCACCACCTGTATGATCATCGGAATCAGGCGTTTACCAATAATCAGCATGAAGGCAATAAAGCCTGCGACTTTGAGCAGGGTAATACCTAAGGTGAGCCAGATATTCTCATCGCTTGCGCCTTCCAGCGCTTGCCCACCTAAAAGCACCGCAGTGGCAGGTAATAGTACCAGCGCCAAGACCATGACCAGATCTTCGACCAGCAACCAGCCAACGGCAATCCGGCCATTGATCGAATCGAGCAGGCCGCGATCACCAAGCGCTTTGAGTAGCACCACGGTACTGGCACAGGACAAGCTTAGGCCGAAGACCAGCGCTGAGCCAAAGCTCCAGCCCCACAGCATCGAAACTCCGACCCCGAGCAAGGTGGCAACCGCAATCTGTAAAATCGCACCAGGCAGGGCAATCCGGCGTACCTGCATCAGATCGTTCAGGGAAAAATGCATTCCGACGCCAAACATCAGGAATATGACGCCAAGTTCTGCCAGCTGGTTGGCCAGATGAATATCACCGACCACACCGGGTGTGTGGGGACTAATCAGAATGCCGGCAATTAGATAGCCGATCAAAGGGGGAAGACGTAGCCGTGCAGCGAGATAGCCAAAGACCAAAGCTAAGCCAAAACCAACAGCCAGTAATATAATGAGCTCTACGTCATGTGGCACTAAATACTCCTTTAGCTAGGTTTGCTGGGAAATAGGCACAAAAAGTGCCAAAACATGCAGAAATTTTATCAAGCCGGATAAAAAAAGTGCAAAAAAAAACGACCCGCAAAGGTCGTTTTTTTAAAGAAACTAAAATTATTTGATTTTAGCTTCTTTGAAGATTACGTGTTGACGGATTTTTGGATCAAATTTTTTGATTTCCATTTTTTCCGGCATAGTACGTTTGTTCTTAGTCGTGGTATAGAAATAACCTGTACCAGCTGAAGAAACTAAGCGAATTTTATCACGCATGGTTCAGACTCCTTAGATCTTTTGACCTTGAGCACGTAGGTCAGCAACAACCTTTTCAATGCCCAATTTGTCGATAATACGCATACCTTTAGTGGTTAAACGAAGACGTACAAAACGTTTTTCGCTTTCTAACCAGAAACGGTGGTGGTGCAGGTTCGGCTCGAACCGGCGCTTAGTTTTGTTGTTGGCGTGTGAGACGTTGTTACCAACGACTGGACGCTTGCCGGTAACTTGGCAAACCTTAGACATGGTGTAACTCCATTGATTTAGCCAACAGCAAATCTGTATGGCCAGTCAAAAATAAACGGATTGAAATCATTCAAGGGGCGTTTTATATCAAAAATGCGCTTAAAAGACAAGCGATTTTCGTCAAAACGCGGCACGAACTATATCGATAGCTCATGCCTTGATCATTTAGCGGAGAAGTGTCTTCGAAATCAGCTTGTGAATCGGTTTATTGAACGGTGGCAGAATGTATTTCAAGCTATACAGCTTTGGATTCGACATTACTGAGCGTTCATGCGACAAACTGAAGAAGCCTTCTGGGCCATGGTATTTCCCCATACCTGATGCACCGACACCCCCAAATGGTAGATCGTCCTGCGCAACATGGGTCAGTACCGTATTTTGCCCGAAATGCCCTGAATGGGTACGCTGTGCGACATAATCGGCACGCGCCTGATCAAAGTCGAAGTAGTATAAAGCAAGTGGGCGTGGACGGCTATTAATAAAGTCGATGACATCGTCAATTTGATCATATTCCATGATCGGTAACAGTGGGCCAAAGATTTCATGCTGCATGATCTGCATCATCGGGGTGACATTGGTCACGATGGTCGGTGCAATCTTGCGCAGATCAGCCGAGTTTTCACTGCGTGGATTAATTTCAATAACTTGCGCACCCTGTTCGCGAGCATCATCCAGATAACCTTGCAGACGGTTATATTGTTTGTCATTGATAATCGAGGTGTAATCCTGATTATGGGTGATATCCGGATACATGCTTTCGACACAGGCTTTAAAATGGTCAATAAACTCAGCCGTCTTGCCACGAGGCAGGAACATATAATCTGGCGCTACACAGGTCTGACCGGCATTCCACAGTTTGCCCACCGCAATCCGCTGCGCAACATCACGTAGATCAATTGATGGATGCACCAGTACCGGCGATTTACCGCCTAGTTCCAGAATCACCGGAACCAGATTTTCGGCAGCGGCTGCCATGACGGTTTTACCGACCGCAGTTGAGCCAGTGAAAATCAGTTTATCGAAAGGCAAGCGACAGAAGGCATCTGAAATTACACCGCCACCATTCACTACAGCGACCAATTCTTTAGGGAAGGCTTCAGCCAGCGCTTTTTCCAGGACTTCACCAAAAGCAGCCGATGCACTGGAAATTTTGATCATGGCATGGTTGCCGGCCGCCAGTGCGCAAATCAGGGGGCCAATCGACAACAACAGCGGATAGTTCCATGGTGCGATAATCCCAACCACGCCTAAAGGCTGATATTGTACCCAGGCTTTAGCCGGCTGATGAATAATGCCGACATGACGCTTGGAGGGTTTCATCCACCGGGTCAGGTTTTTGCTGTAATATTTGATATGTTCCAGACAGGTGAGCAGTTCACCAATCTTGGTTTCCCCGATTGAACGGTTACCATAGTCCTGATTAATTGCATCAGCAAATTGATCTTGATACTTAACTAAGATACGCTTAAGTCGAGCTAAACGATCGATACGTTCCTTTGCAGTCGGCAGAGGGTAGTGTAAGTAAGCGTGTTTTTGTTGCGCCAAGACTTCATTCAGATATTGGCTATCAAAAAAATGTGGTGTCATTGATGTTGTTTTTGTGTGACTGTTCATGCCGCACTACCATTATTCAAAAATCGATTAATTAATTTTTAGAGCAAATACTCTAATTAGTCAAGTGACTTTGTGTGTTAGCCTGCTAATGCATGAACTGAATGGTTATTTTAGGATGTCCCAAACCAAAACCTTAAAAACTAAAGAGCGTATCTTGCAGCTCAGTTTGCAGCTGTTTAACGAGCGTGGCGAACGATCGGTAACCACCAATCACATTGCGGCTGAACTCGGCATGAGCCCGGGTAACCTGTATTATCATTTCCGCAATAAAAATGAAATTATTAAAGAATTGATGGAACAGTACCAGCACCAGACCCTGGAAATGCTGGCGCTGCCGGATGACCGTGCGCTGGATGCCAATGACAAGGTGCATTATTTTCAGGTACTGAGCAGCCAGTTATGGGCTTACCGTTTCCTGCATCGTGATGTCTATCATTTGGTAGAAAATAACGAAGATTTTCGCAAGATGTATCCACGCTTTGCCGGGCAGGTCATGCAGCAGGGCCAGAAAATCTATAAAGGCTTTGTTAATGCAGGCCTGATGGACATGACCGATTCAGAAATTGAAGCACTGATCATTAACCTGTGGATTGTACTGACCAACTGGACCAATTTCCTGTATATGTCAGGTCATTTGACCGATTCCAATACGCTGGAAGAAAAATGGGTCTGGCAGGCACTGCGCCAGATGGTATTCCTGGAAGGGGCGTATTTACGTGGTGAAAGTCGTCAAACCTATGAAGGTTTATTGAGTAGTTTGGGCTCTTCGGAACTTTTTGCCAGCCTGTCGTCATCTAAAGATTCTGAATCTGAACAAACTATTCAGAATATCCAAGAAACGCGCTAGAATACTCGGCTTATTTTTAATTTAACTGATTAGTGACTTAAACCAACATGAATATGACGACTGCTAACACCGCACGTTTATTGATTACTTGTGAAGACAAGCCGGGCATCGTGCAGGCTGTTTCGAGCTTCTTGTATCATCAAGGTGCCAACATTACTGCGCTTGACCAATATGCGACAGCAGCGCAGGGCGGACGTTACTTCATGCGCGTTGAATTTGAATTAGATAATCTTCAAAGTCGTAAAGAAAGTATTACCCAGACTTTTGCAGCCAATGTGGCAGAACGCTATGGCATGCAATGGCGTCTGGCTCTGGTCAGTGACGTGAAAAAAGTCGGTATTCTGGTGTCTAAAGTCGATCATGCCTTGCTTGAGCTGTTATGGCGTCATGCGCGTGGTGGTCTGCCTTGTGAACTTACCAAAGTAGTATCGAATCACGAGACTTTACGCGAAGCAGTTGAAAATTTTGGCATTCCATTCGAAGTTGTGCCGGTGACCAAAGACAACAAACCTGAAGCTTATGCAGAAATCGACCAGTTGATGCAAGGCAATGACCTGTTGGTGCTGGCGCGTTATATGCAGATTCTGGATGAAGAATTTGTCAGCAAGTGGGAAATGAAAGTGATCAACATTCACCATTCTTTCCTGCCAGCTTTCGTAGGTGCTAATCCGTACAAGCAGGCCTATGAAAAAGGCGTGAAGCTGATTGGTGCAACTGCGCACTATGTGACTGCTGATCTGGATCAAGGTCCGATCATCGAGCAGGATGTGGAGCGCGTGAACCATGACTTTACTGTTGAGCAGTTACGTGAACTCGGTCAGGACGTGGAACGTAATGTATTGGCCCGCGCGGTGAAATGGCATTTGGAAGACCGTATTATTGTTGATGGTAACAAGACTGTCGTGTTCCAATAAGGCTTGCATTGAGTTTTAAAAAGGCATACTTTTAGTGTGCCTTTTTTTGTTTTGATGCAAAAAAAGTCAGTCAAAGGTAGGATTAGCGGTTGCAAATGAAAACACTTCTCATTTATTATTGGCATACTTTAATTGTGCTAACCGATGAGCTTGATAGTTTGTTCCACATCATCTCCTCAAGGTAATAGATTTAATGAGTCAAGTTGCTGCGCCCCAAATGCCTACACCGCCGAATCAGATGAAAAAGAAAGTCATCTCTATCGTGGCGGCTGTACTGGTTGGGCATGTGGGTGTGTTATATGCGATCAGCCAGATGAAAGCACCTGAGCTGACACCCATTGATAAGCAACCCTTAAAAGTGCGCTTTGTAAAACTCCAGGAAGCGCCAAAACCTTTACCGCCAAAGCCGAAGGCCGAGCCACAAAAAGAGCCGCCTAAGCCGAAAGAAGTCAAAATTGTCGATAAACCGCTGCCACCACCACCGAAAAAAGTAGAAAAAATCGAGCAGGTGAAAAAGGCTGAAGCGCCAAAAGTGGTTAAAGCACCGCCAGTTGAAGCAAAACCAACCCCAAGTCCGGTTGTACCGACAGTGGTCACTGAAACTAAAGTTAAACCGGCACCTGCTCCAGTCGTGCCACCTGCACCTGTGGCACCGCCAGCACCTGCTGCGCCGCCATCCCCGAAAAGTGTATCAATTGGTGGGGGCGTGTCCTGGCAGCGTTCACCAAAAGTCTCACTCTCTGCAGGTGAATTAAAATCAGCCTGTTCACTGGTAGTAGATGTTTCAGCGAATGAGCAGGGTAAAGTGGTCTCTGCGACTGCACGAAATTCAAGTTGTAGCCCGGCNNGTGGAACAGCCTTTCGATTTTCAGGTTAAATAACGGCTCACCCATTAGGAGTTCGAATATGAACTTTTCAGTTTATTGGCAACACGCTGATGCAGTCAGTAAAACGCTGTATTTCGTGTTATTGGCAATGTCGATCGCGACATGGACCATTTTTGTGCTGCGTTTGATGGGCACTCGCCAGCTGAAACAGATTGCCTATGCTCAGTTATCTAAAGCATTGGAACAACTGAAAACCAAACTGGCTCCTTTGGGCTTTGAACAGCGTAAGGCAGTGGCAGAACAGGCACTGTTACGCCAGATTTCAGCAGAAAAAGCCAATGCCGAAAAAGGTGTATCAGTTCTGGGTACGATTGCCTCAATTTCACCATTTGTCGGTTTGTTCGGTACAGTATGGGGCATCTTCCATGCGTTGGTTGCTGTTGGTAAAAGTGGTCAGGCTGGTCTGGCACAAGTGGCAACCCCAGTCGGTGAAGCATTGATTATGACTGGCTTAGGTCTGGCAGTCGCGATTCCTGCGGTACTGGCTTATAACATCTGTGTCCGTGCTAATCGTGGTTTGGCACACGAGTTACAAGATCAGGCACATGGTCTGCTGATTGATACTATGCTGCAACAGGAATCTGCTGCAAAAAAGTCTGATGAAAAAGTAACACAAGAGAGTTTCGTGGGAGGTCAAGCTTAATGGCTTTTCAACTGGGTGAAGACAACGATGTAGGCATGAATGAGATGAACCTCATTCCCCTCATCGACATTATGTTGGTATTGATGATCATCTTTCTGGTGACAGCGACCGTTGCGAACCCATCAATTCCATTAACCTTGCCACAAACTACTGCGGAGATTATCGATCTGCCGCCTGAAAATGTCACGATCAGCATCAATGCCGAAGGTGACATTGCTTGGAATGGCGATGTACTGACGCTAGAGCAGCTTGAAACCCGTTTTAATGAAGCGGGCCAAGCTGAACGTCAGCCGACTATTGTGTTGAAAGCGGATAAAGAATCACGTTATGACTCGGTGGCGCAAGTCATGTCGCGTGCGAGTGGAGCCGGACTCAGCGATATTGCTTTTGCAACCGATAACTAAGATTTAGATAATAAAAAAAGCGACTGATTGCAGTCGCTTTTTTTATGCCCATTTTTCGTGAATCTTAATGGGTTTTTAAGAGGGTCGTAAATTTGCTGCGTAATTTATTCAATTTTGGAGGAATGGCAAAATTACAATAGCCCTGGGTCGGGTTCTTGGCAAAGAAGTTTTGATGATAGTCTTCCGCCGGATAGAAAGTTGGGGTAGGGCTCAGTTCAGTCACCACATTGATGCCATCGGCTTTCAGGGCATTGATCGCCTGCTGCGCCTGTTGCTGCTGCTCATCATTCAGATAATAAATCACAGAACGGTACTGGGTGCCGACATCATTGCCCTGACGGTTTAATGTAGTTGGATCATGGGTCGCAAAAAATACATCGAGCAACTGGGTATAGTTAATCTGGTTTTCATCGAAATCGATCAGAATGACTTCGGCATGGCCGGTATTGCCACCACAGACATCATCATAGTTTGGCTGAGTTGTGTGCCCACCTGCATAGCCACTGATGACCTGCTGAACCCCCTGGATCTGTAAAAATACGGCTTCAGTACACCAAAAGCATCCCCCACCGAAAAGTGCCTGTTGCATGGTTGATTCCTCATTCAATTAAATAACTCAATCGGGCTGATGGTTAAATTCCAGCTCATCAGTATGAAAGATAAAAAAGCCTGTCCATACAGGCTTTTTGTAGGGAAGTATTAACGCGGCTGAACAGCACTTTCTAGCTGGATCAAGAGATTCCCATGGCGATCCAGTAATTTTAAGGTTTTACCAAATACTTGATAATGTGTCACTTTGGCTAAAGCTTTATTAAATTTCTGATCAAGCTGATCGTTGTTCATACAGGCCATACGGGTAGTGGCCATTTGGTTCAGGGTCAGCGTGTCTTTCGCTGCTGTGTAACTGCCCATAATCCGGTTACAGCTATCTGAACCTGAAACGCGCTGGGTACTGGCATCAAATTGCAGACTCGGAACATTGCGTGCGGTTGGCGCAGTCTTGATTTCAGTATTACCAATCTGGGTCGCAATCCAGGTACGATTTTGCAAAAGTTGTAAATGATTCGCGGTTTGTGTCGTGGCTGTATTGGGCACAGTTTCGCAGCCCATGACCGTTAGAACCGAGCCTAAAATCGCGATTGCAGTTAATTTTTTTAGCATGAGAGATACTCTGATCATTGACTAGCTATTTGTATATAAACAAAAAAATGATCAAGGTTCCAGTTGATTTTGTATCTTTATTGAAGTGGATTTGCTACACAGTTATTGCATGTCGGGTTTTGGTAGGCCCTGCCGGATCAGGCGTGAATAGTCCTGACTGGAGAGATTAGCGGTGCGTTCTACCCGTGGATTGACATGCGCACGTTGATACCAGGTGCGCATATCCCAAGACTGTTCTAGTACTTTAAGATCATAGAGATAATTCGGTAAATAGCCGGAGGCCAGCAACCGGTAATCTGAGGGTAGCTGTTGTTGCGATATCGCCTGAACCATATCAAAGACTAGTGTGGTGCAATTACTGGTCAGGGTATTGTACCATTTTGGCTTTTGGGCCAGCTCATCGGCCTGACGCAGATATTCCTTGAATAGCGCTTTAGCCTGAGCTTGCGGCATTTTGACTGGGAAAAAATAGACCTGTTCACCACGGACATTGCTACGGGTATAGACAATATCCTTTTCATCCGATGCGACCAGACTCAGTTCATATTTTCGGAAAAAGCCACCAATCGCTGAAAACTCTTCATTCTTTTCCTTGCGGATTTCAATCGAGAAGGTGAGTGGCTTTTGATTGGCAAAATCGAAGCTGACCAGGGTATGGGCAATTTTAGGCCCCATCCAGTAGGAAGTAATGATGTTCACGCCAGTAATCTGATTCAGATCAAAACTGCGGCTTTCCCAGCGTTCGATATAGCGACCATCGGCCTGCCAGTCAAAGTTGCGGATATTGTGTAAGGTAACCTGATCGCCTTGCTGCTCATAATGCAGAAGCTGGGAAACCTCAGGATTCCACTCTCGATCCTGACGCGCTTCCAGACTGAAATATCCCAGCAGACAGAATAAAAAGGCCAGAAGATAAAGAACGCTATCCACTTGGCGGGAGATCAGATGCCGGGTGAAATAAATCCCGAGAACGACCAGCGCAAAGGTCAGCCAGAGTCCAATCAGCATCAAGCTGCCGATTTTTCCNNTATTCGCGTCCCTGCATCATCACTTTTTCATGAGAAATAGGTTTTATTTTCTGTAGGTTGCGAACTCAAAAGCAATGCCGGTTTTGTCGTCGATATGTTGCTCGGCAGCGACTTTTTTAAATTCTGCTGGAATCGCTGGATAATAGGCATCGCCCTGTACATCCAGTTCGACATGGGTCAGTTCCAGACGGTCTG
>DFCG01000043.1:23035-34822 GCA_002367455.1 Acinetobacter sp. UBA3060
GATTCTAGTGTCTTGCGACCCATCACCACCACACCGCCTTGGGTGATTTCCTTGAAGTGTTTCAGGTCGGCAGAGATATGCCAAGGTAGGTCATTGCCCTTGCCGATACAACGCTGCTGATCCATGGCAACGACGTGTACAACTTCTAAATCTTGAAATGACATGTATTGAATCCTTCTTATCAAGCCCAAAGTCCTTCGTGTAATTTTTTACTGGTACGAAAGAAAGGTTAAAAATCTATATTGATTGCCTTCATGCTTTAGGGCTAGGAATATATTTTGAAAGGAGGTGACGATTCACGCGTGGTAAAAAACCTCTTCCTAGCCCTCTCCTAGGAGGAGGGGGAACTTTATAATAAAGAAAATTAAACAGCGACAGGGGCTTTAATTCCTGGATGAGATTCATAACCGACAATTTCGATATCTTCAAATTTGAAATCGAACAGGTCTTTAATCTCGGGATTTAGTTTTAATTGACAAAGGCCGAGTGGCTCACGGCTGAGCTGTAATTGTGCCTGTTNNNNAACTGGAACAGGGTATGGCAAGGGGGTAATGCGACCTGACCTGCTTCATTCGGGTTCCAGCCAGAGATAATCAGACGACGCGAATTTGGATTGGTTTTAATTTCATTGATCAACCATTTGATCTGGTCAAAACCATCCTGATTATAACTATTGTCTGCATTTTTGCTGGCACCAAAATTGCGCCATTGGTGACCATATACTGGGCCTAATTCGCCTTCAGGACGGCCAAAACGCGCAGTTTGTTCTGCGGTCGCCCATTCATCCCAAATCGAGACTTTATTGTCTTTTAAATACTGAACATTGGTATCGCCTTTCAGGAACCACAACAGTTCGATCACGATAGAGCGGAAATGAACTTTTTTGGTGGTCAGTAAAGGAAAACCTTGGGAAAGATCAAAGCGCATCTGATGACCAAATACCGAACGTGTACCTGTACCGGTACGGTCGCCTTTATCGCCGCCGTTGTCGAGGATATGTTGTAATAGGTCAAGATATTGGCGCATAGGTCTCTCTTAAAAATTTGTTTAAATTACCTTTTTTTTCAGCAGAAAAAGTTTATCTCGGATAAATCCACTTTCTGTCGAGCTGGGTAAATTGAATTGAATGCATCATAACATTTTTTTCTAATATTTCTGATATTGCATCTTCTGCAAAAAAGATCGGCAAGCACCCAATCAAAAAAAAATACCCAGTGCGGGTGCTTGTTGTAGAAAAGGTTTAAGCGGTTTTATGGCCAGTATGGACGGTATGAATCAGATCAGACAGATCATAACCTAAGGGTGCTGCATAACTTAAATATTCGCGTTGAGTCGCTTCGTCCAGACTGGTGTCGCGATGTAATCACCATAAATATTCTTTATTCGGCTCGCCCACGAGTGCCGTCTGATAATCCGGATCGATTTTTAAGACCCAATAATCGCCCTTGGTAAACGGGATCCCATGCAAGCCTTCAGGTAAAAATCTGATTTCAAGCTTGGCATGTTCTGCATCGACAATGATCGCTTCAGCAATGGCTTCATCCACCTTGCCATTTTCATTCAAGCTCTATACCGCAGAAATATCGGTGCTGTCTTCAGGTTGGCGCTTCATCGGCAAGTGTGCAATGTCATACCAGGTACTTAAATATTGTTCTAAATTAAAATTTGAAACGGTACTTAAAGTCTGACTCATTTTTCTTCTCTGTTTAGTTCAATATTTAAAGTTTAGTTCAAGGTTTAAAAATGCCGCATCAGTGTAATACAGGCGGTAAAGCTTAAAATGATGTAATCATGTGGTGAAATGTTATCTGAAAATGGCCGAGCTACAGATTAAATCCACACGTTTGAGTAGAAAAAGATAAGGACTCATTTTGTATAGTTCAGGCTAAAAAAGCTTTGCAAGGCATCGAAGTTGGCTTTGCTTTACATTTTTTTTGCAAAGATGATGGGTTTTGTAACTGTATTAGAAAGAACGGCTTAATTTGAATGCCGCAAAAATAGACAAATTTATTTACATTTTTAATGTGAAAGATAACATTTAAACGACTAGTATTCTCGGCTTGTTAACAATATGAAAGCCTAAATTACAGGCGAGGAGCGGTTGGTAAGGCATGATCTATGATCATCAAGTAAACATGAGCGAAGTATATGCTCCTGTCCAAGCGAATATCATGGTGCGTTCCCAATCGGAGCAAAGACCTAAAAAGTCATCCCACAAAGCCACTGTCCGTAATGCTTCAGGCGTAAGCAATGGCCATCGTATCAATATCGAGAAATTTACCAGTTATCTGCAAGGCATTACCCGAAATACCAGTACACAGAAATGTGCGCGCAGTATTCGTGTCGGTCTGCAATCCTCTGGTGCGAAAATTGTGAACCATCCAGTCGCAGCGGCAGATTGGGGAAGTACCCTGATGCAGCTGGGCTATAAGAAAATTAATGCTTCTTTTGATCGGCCGAAAAAAGGCGATATCTATATTATTGACCGTACTCAGGGACATAAATATGGACATATCGCGGCTTATTCAGGTAGTGCCTGGGTATCGGATTTCAAACAGCGAGATCATGCGGTTTATCGCAATAAAAACGTGACTTATAGTTACTATCGTCTGGAAACTTACTTCTAAGAAAATACTGCGAAGTGATCAGTCCTCAAAACGCTTCGCACGGCTTTCATAGATTGAAACGATAAATAATCCAATCGCGGCAAAGCCAAGACATTGCAGACCCCAGGCAAATTTGCCCCATTGTTGGTGCTGTTCAGGCAAATAGCCAAACAGGGTAATTAAGGCAATGATGGGAATCACCCGGCTCAAGGCGCTAAAGCCATTTGCATAGGGATTGGATTTTGAGATTTTTAGGCGGAAATGGTGCAGTAAATGCACAACAATTCCAATCGCTAAACTCACCCCAACAAATATCGGACCTAACTGGGCCACAGTCGATGCTGTATAAATCAAAATACAGGTCGCGATGATGGCGATGAGTTTGATTTGACGGCTACAGCGTTCCGAATACCAGAACTCAAGCATGGGGTGAACCTGCATCTGATTTGTTCTGATTGAGCAGGGACAGTGGAGAAAACAGACAAATTGCCAGTGCCATAAAGGCAATGCCTTGTGCACCCGGAATCAGGATTTCGCCCTGTTGCATATTCATAAAAACTAAAGCAATCAATAAGGCAATTGGAATCCAGGTCAGTAATCTATACAGCAAACCGGTCGGATTTTTGCTGGCAAAGTGGATTTTGCAGTAACGACAGATCAGAAAAATGATGCCGGTACCGACAAACATCAAAATAGAATCTAAGGGCAGTGGTTCCATCCAGTACAAGCCTGCAGCTGTCGCTGCAATCACAATAAAGATCAATAGTTTTTTGAGAACAGATACCTGCGGATTAAACCAGAACTCAAGCATAATGATGAAAGAATAGAAGAGATAATCGGCACTTTAGCATATTTTGAGTATAAAAAAGCGAGGCCTTTGCCTCGCTAAATTACGCGATTTTCTCAGCTATTTTTTTGTGGACCCCAGTCATATATTTTCTTCTGATAGGCATACCACATCATCCACAAGCCAATCAGGATCATTGGTAGGCTGAGGAATTGTCCTTTGCTCATCCAGCCAATAAACAGTTGGCCATTGTCCGGCTCACGGAAGAATTCAACCACAAAACGTGCCAAGCCATAACCGATCAGGAACAGCGCAGAAACTGCCATACGTGGACGTGGCTTCGAGCTGAACCACCACAGTATAATAAACAGGATCAGGCCTTCACATAGTGCCTGATAGAGTTGAGATGGATGACGAACCAGTTGCAGCGGATCGGTCGGAAAGATCATGCCCCAGGCAAAGTTTGGGTCGGTGACCTGACGGCCATACAGTTCGCCACCAATAAAGTTACCAATTCGGCCAAACATCAAGCCTGTCGGTACGCAAGGTGCGATAAAATCCAGAGTCTGGAACCAGGTCATCTTATATTTCTTGCACCACCACAACATGGCCAGAATGACCCCGAGGAAACCGCCATGGAAACTCATACCGCCGGTCCAGATCTGGAACAGCCATAAAGGATCGGCCAGGAACTGAGAAAAACCGTAGAAGAAGACATAACCGACACGGCCACCGATGATCACACCGAGTGCACCGAAGAAAATCAGGTCAGACACCATATCCGGTGTCCAGCCACGTTGTTTGGCGCGAAACGTCGCCAATCCCCAGGCAAATAAAAATGCCAGTAAGTACATCAGTCCATACCAGTGGACTTGTAAGGGCCCGAGCGAAATCGCGACGGGATCAATATTGGGATAGGTGAGCATTCCTGTTCCTTGTGATTCTGTTTTGCACAGATTTTAGCTTAAAGCAAAGAAAAATGTTGTACATTCAATGTGTAAAGATCGAGAGCGTAAATTATGTGTATCGTGGCATTGGCTTGGCGGGTTCTGGATCAGAGCTCATTATGTCTGATTTCAAATCGGGATGAGTTCTATCAGCGTCCTACGCAGGAGCTGCATGAATGGGAGAATAGTCCGATAATTGCCGGGCAAGATTTACAGTCGGGCGGCACCTGGATGGGGATTACGGCTTCCAGTCGCTGGGCGGTGATTACCAATTTTCGTGATGGGCAGGACAAAGGGCATTATCCGACTTCACGTGGACATATCATCCAGAACTTTTTAGATTCTGACTTAACGCCGATTCGTTTTGCTCAAGATCTGGAACAACGCCAGTGTGACTATGCCGGCTTTAACCTGTTTATCGGCGATCAAGATCAGGCGGTGTATATGAGCAATCGCGGTGAAGCACCACAAGTACTGGCCCATGGCGTCTATGTGGTTTCGAATGGCCTGATGAGTGAAGACTGGTACAAGACCCGACATTTACGTAAACGCTTTACCCAGGAATTTTTACCGATGCTGCAACACCAGGAGATCGCAGAAGCAGATTTGTGTCATGCAGTCTGGGATATTCTGGAAGATGAACGTAAGGTGATTCCTGAACTTCTGCCAGATACCGGCATCTCCGTGGAAATGGAACAGCTGCTGTCTTCGACTTTTATTCAGAGTCCGGCCTATGGCACCCGATGCTCCAATTTTTTGAGAATGCAGCAGGGACGATGGCACTGGATCGAGAAGTCACAACAAGGTGCGACCGCAGGTCAAACTATTGAGAAAATAATTAGCCTAAAATAATCACCGGATATAAAAAATGCCGACTTGACGTCGGCATTTTTGAATAACAGCTTTTTTTATACGCTCGCTTGTTCCAAAGCCTCACCCGCAATGGCGCCACCATCTTTACGGGTAATGACCACAGTTGCAGAGCGAGGTACTTTGCCTAAACGGCTATAACGCTCGCTTTGGTTGGCGGGCCATGCACCCCCTGGATGCTGAACGTTGACAAAGATCGCTTTATAGTCCGGGGTAATAGTCACGCCGGTAATTTCACAACCCGATGGACCAGTCAAAAAGCGACGAACACGATCATTGCTGAGTTTGGCACCAACAAAGGTTTCCTGTCCTTCTGCTTTGGTGCTGGCTGCAAGCGCTTTAGCACCATCACCCACAGTACCCGGAAGTGCTGCCAGCATCATGCAGTTGGTTTCATCGGTGTACTGACCATCATCCGTCTGAATCCACAGAATACCGCGCGGATCGAACCACATGCCGTCCGGGCTGGAGAAGTCATTTAAATCATCCAGACCTGACAGGTTGATGTTAGAAGCAGCACGTGCTTCTGCACCGAACAGGAAAATATCCCAAGCAAAACTTGTCGCTGTAACTGTATTTTTAGCTTCACTGAAACGAATGATATGACCATTCATATTGCCTGAATTGCTGGCGCTTGAACCTTTAAAGTCGATGTAGCTACGTGGGTTGGCAGCATCAGTTTCATATGCACGACCACGGTTGCTGTTGTTGGTTAAGGTTACATACACTTCGCCATTTTCAGGATTCACGGCAACCCATTCTGGACGGTCCATTTTGGTCGCACCTACATGGTCAGCAGCAAGACGGGCATTGATGACGATGTCATCTTGGCCTGCAAACGGATAGATTTCATTGGCAGCAGTTAAACCATTTTTGCCATGAGTCAGTTCTAGCCATTCACCTGTACCGTCATCATTGAATTTAGCGACATATAATGTCCCTTTATCCATGTATTTATCACCAGCGGTATAACCACCATTAATGTCTTTTGGATCCCAGACTGCTTCAGAAACAAATTTATAGATATATTCGCCGGTCGCGTCATCACCCATATAGAAAGCTAATGGCTGACCCGGAATAGGGTTACTACATCGGCAGTCCTCGTGTGCAAAACGACCCAGTGCAGTACGTTTAACTGGACGTGTAGTCGCGCTAAATGGATCAATCTCTACAATGAAGCCACACGTATTCATGACATTACGATAATCTGCTAAAGCATTTGTGCCTTTAACTGAAATATCCCAACGATCATAAAGTCCTTTATCACCGGTTAATTCAGCAACAGGGGTATTCCAGCGGTATTGAGATGAACGGGCATCAGTACCACCACGACCATAACGTGATAATGAAATTTCTTCTTTTGCAATAGCGCGGGTGTCATTGGCTTGACGAGCGAAATAACCACTCCAGTTTTCTTCAGCCGTTAAGTAAGTTCCCCATGGCGTATAACCATTACCACAATTGGCAAAGGTACCGCGAGTTAACGTCCCATCTGGTGAGAAAATAGTTTTGACTAAGTCAGAACCACGCGCTGGCCCATTAATTTCCATCTCGGTTGCTGCAGTGATACGACGGTTAAAATTAGAATTTAAGTTGATTTTAACGTCTTGTGTATTTGCATCTTTGCTGATCTCAATAACAGAAACACCATGCGCATTCACTTCACGGAGTACCTGATCTTCTGGACGTACACCATCGATGGTAATTGTACCTTCTGGTGTATGGAGCTGAGATTGTTGTAGATATTCGTGGTTTAAAACAAGTAAACCTTGTGTTGATTCTTTGGCAGCATAATTTTTGTTGGTTGGATGCATACCGAAGAAGCTCATACCATCATGGTTATCGCCTGAACGGAACTGGTAAGAAGCACCAGAAGCTAAGGTTGCATCGGTCTTTTCTGGATACGCAGGGTTGATTGGATCGCCTACTGCATACAATACTTTAAGCTCATAACCTTCGGGAACACTAAAGAAGTTTTGGGTATTCTTGCGAACCGGCTCAAAGGCTAATTTATTCGGACGTGCTTTTAGATCACTCCATGCATGTTGATCTGGGCTAGTGGTGTCTGGTGGTGTAGTTGGATTACCGTCAGGAGTACCAGAATCATTATCATCATCTGAACAGCCACTTACTGTTGCTGCAAATGCTAATGCCATTGCCCCACTTGTAGTTTTCGCAATAAAGCTGCGGCGGCTAGTATATTGATCCAGAATCGTTTGGAAGTGCGTGTTATTTGAGTTGTTACTGTCTTCAACCAGATCCTGGCAAGGTATCATGTCTTCATTTTTCATTTTAAAGTCCCAATTAAAAAATAAGTGCTTGGTGGTGTAGAAGTTTTCAATACCTTAAGCTTGGGATATGACAGTAATCTTAAGAAAATATTTCATTAAAGTTAAATAAATCAGTATTTTATTAAAATTTAAGAAACAAAAAGACAGCCAGAGCTGCCTGAGTAAGTCGATATTTTTGTTGTTTTGGATAGTTATTGTTATTCAGTCTTTAACCGACGTTTTTCAATCAGTTTCCCTGCCAGTAAACCCAGTTCAAACAGCAGCCACATCGGGACAGCCAGCATGATCATCGACAGGGCATCCGGAGGTGTGACGAACATTGCCACAAAGAAGCAACCCACAATAATAAAGCGCCGTTTCTCGATCAGAGTCTGTGTCGAAACTGCACCAATCAAGATCAGAACCAGGGTAATAATGGGAATCTCAAAAGTAAAACCAAAGACCAGAAACAGCTTTAAACAGAAGCTAAGATAACTGTTGATGTCGGTCATCGGGGCTACAGTTTCAGGCGAAACACTGATAAAAAAATGCAGAATCGAGGGCAATGCCACAAAGTAGGCAAAGCTGATGCCGGTATAAAAAAGTACGATACTGCCGATCAGAAGCGGCAAGGCCAGGCTCTTTTCNNTTAAAAGGTGCCATGAAGGTTGCAGTGACATCTGTGGCAATCATGGTTGAGCTGGCAGGTAGCTGTGCCCGTAAGGGTTCAGACAACCACTGGTAAGTCTGATTGGCAAAGGGCAATAAGCAGAAAAACAGGCCAATCAGGACAGCAACCACTTTAAACAGATGCTTTCTTAAGATGATCAAATGCTGGGTAATCGGCATCTGTTCGAGGTTCAGTGCTGCAGCATCATTGGAGGCTGGTGTGGTCGGCAAGGATGTCATACGGCCACCTTCATTTCTGTATAGCGTTGTTCGGAAATCACGGTTTGAATTGCTGTAGGCTTGGGTAAATACACGGGTGATACAGGCTGTATCACCGGCTGATAGCTGAGCAAGGGCTGAACAGCTTGCGATTTTATTTTTACTTCATCGGTTGCCATCGGTTGCTGCAAATCTGTCATTTGTGCCTGCATCTTGGCTTCCAGTTCCTGAATCCGTTGCATTTCAGCCTGCATCTGTTCACGTAGCTCGGACAGGCGCAATTCACGATCAAGATCATTCTGAACATTGCTCACCATACGCTTGATCTTACCGTACCATGTTCCGACAAAACGGACTGCTTCCGGAAGCTTATCTGGCCCAAGAACCAAAAGCGCAATAATCCCGAAAATCAGCAGCTCGGTCATTCCAATATTGAGCATAGCGAACTCTTAACTTTTAACCGAATGTTCAGGCGTTTTGACCTGGGCATCAATGGTGCGTGGCTCTGCAAGCTTGGCCTGTTCAGCCTCTTCATCCTTTACTGATTTTTTAAAGTCTTTAATCGCGCCGCCGACGTCTTTACCCAAATTTTTAAGTTTCGATGTACCGAACAATAAAATCACCACAATTGCGAAAATCAGCACATGCCAAATTGATAATCCTGCCATTATTTTATCCTCTATATTTCATGCACCTATCTCAGCAGGCTTGTATGACAGCGCGGTGACGCTTTGATGACAGTTTGCCGACACGGCAGCAGGGGAATGAATCACTCATATAAAAAAATTCATAATTCAATGAAAAGTAGGCTGTGCTAGCATACAGCCTGATATGGAAATCTCAGCAGCATTGTCATGGCCTTGATTCTTCCCCTCCTGTCTTTTCTGATTGGTTATTGGGGTGTGCAATATTTAAAACCGATTCGACCTCTCTTGGCGTCTTTATTGGCCCGAGTACTGATTCCTGTACTGATTATCTACAACATGGTGTTTTATCAAGAGGGCAGTTTGTGGCTGATTGCCTTTAGTTTTTTCTGTTCCTGTCTGTTTTTTGCCCTATTTTATTTCACCTTGAAAAATAAACTGCGTGCCTTATGCCTGAGTTATTTAAATGGGGCATGGCTGGGGATTCCTTTTGCACTGGCAGTTTTTGGCCCGCAAGCGACCAGTACCGTGGTGGCGCTGTACATCGGTGGTTCCTTGTTTGGCAATGTCTGTGCGGTGATGGCAGTCAGTGAAGCCAGCCAAGATAGTGGCTATATTTTAAAAAATGTCCTGCTCTCACCGCCAGTGGTGGCATTGTCAGTAGCAGCACTATTATCATTTTGGGATTTGAGTCACTGGCAGCAAGTCGCTTGGGTGGAGATGCTGTATCAAGCCAATAAAGTGCTGGTCACTTTTAGTGGCATGTGTGTGCTGGGGATGTGGCTAAGTAATGTGCGGATCAGCCGCTTCGATTTAATGTGTAGTCTGCAACTGATTTTTTATAGAGGACTGTTTGCGGTTTTGCTGTGTGTTGTCGCCTATTATTATTTACCTATTCCGCAGCAGACGCTGACTTATGCTGTAATGCTGATGTTCTTTTTATTGCCTCCTGCAGCCAATATTGTAGCGCTGGAAACCCATTATCAGGGAACGGGCCATTCCGCCAAATATATTGCTTCGGGAACTTTGGCCAGTGCGATCTTGATTGCTCTATATGGGGTAATCATGCATGCGTTGATGCCAGGATTATAAAAACATAAAAAGGTCCTCTTGCCCTTAGGGCGAGAGTTAGAGAGGATGAAAGCTTTAGAAGAATGATTTTCCCTCTCCTTAAAGGAGAGGGTTAGGGAGAGGTGTATTTTAAAAATCTCTCACCCCAGCCCTCTCCCTTTGGGAGAGGGCTGGGGTGAGAGGAGGAACTTACTTCTCCAAACTCTTCTTAAACAACTGCATCGCCTGTCCACGATGACTGATTTTATTTTTCTCTTCCTTACTCATTTCTGCACTGGAAATTCCGAGTTCCGGTAACCAGAACAAGGGGTCATAGCCAAAACCATTTTCACCACGTGCAGCTTCCAGAATTTCCCCGTGCCAGATACCCTGAAAGACTTGCGGTAAGGGATCTTCGGCATGTTGGACCAGAGCCAGTACACAAACAAACATGCCTTCAATCGCTTCACCCTCTTGGCGTAAGGGTTTGAGATCGGCCAGCAGTTTTTCATTATTGGCGGCATCGTTGCCATGCTCGCCGGCATAACGAGCCGAGTAAATGCCGGGAACGCCTCCAAGAATCGGCACACAAATGCCTGAATCATCTGCAATAGCAGGTTTTCCGGAAATTTTAGCAGCATGACGAGCCTTAATAATGGCATTTTCGACAAAGCTTAGACCATCTTCGATCGCATCTTCGATATTCAACTTGCCTTGAGCCACGACTTCAACCGGCAGTTGCAGCTCGGCAAACAGTTTTTCAAACTCGGCAATTTTACCTTTGTTATTACTCGCCAATACCAGTGTGCCTTGGGATAACCAGTCAGTTGCAGCCATGTCAAAAACTCATTATTAGATAAAGAATGAGTACTATTTTAGCAATGGATCAGGAACTTGCGGCAATAAAAAAGCACCCGAAGGTGCTATTTATACCATTCAGCTTATTGTGCCTGAATCCATCTGTCGGCACGATCACGCGCCTGACGGATCTGCTCTTGGGTTAAATTCGCCGCCAAGGCAGTTTTTCTGCCTTCCGACAGCGTAATCACCTTATTGTCGAGCATGCCATCACGGGTAGAAAGTTCATACCATTGGTACGCACCCATGTAGTTTTTCTTTTTCTCTTCCATCATTGCCAGGTTAAAGCTGGCACGGTTATCGCCACGGCTGGCCGCTTTTTCAAAATACTGACGTGCCAGCGCTTCATCTTTTCTGGTGCCAATACCATCGGCCAGCATACGGCCAACATTCAGCTGTGCAACTGCCAGACCTTGATCCGCAGCAGCTTTATACCAGGCAAAGGCCTGACGTTCATCTTTCTGGATGTCTTTACCATACTGGTATTTGGTGGCCAGATAAAACTGTGCACCGGCCTGACCAGCTTTCGCTGCTTTGGTCAGACTGTTGATATCCATGATGGAATACTGAGCCGCTTGACTGGCAACAGATGGACTAGGTGCAACATAATCTGCATGGGCTTGCATGCCAAAAAGTCCNNAGCAAACTATCTTCTTGATTCCCGTTCACAGCGAGTCGATTAATAATTTTGATGTTATTTTCCGCACAAAGTGCTTCAAAATCACGAAATGTACATAAGTGGATATTCGGGGTGTTATACCACATATACGGCAAGGCTTCAGAAACCGGCATTCTCCCTTTGATTGCCAGGAAAGAACGGGTCTTCCAGTGGGCAAAGTTCGGGAAGGTAATAATGGCCTGTTTCCC
>DFCG01000043.1:34900-38618 GCA_002367455.1 Acinetobacter sp. UBA3060
GCAATTGCAATCTTTTCCTGATCAATTTCTAATCCGTATGCACGAATATCGTGCTTTTTGCTCATTTGTGCCAGCAGTTCACCATCGCCACAACCAAGGTCGAGTACGCTGGAACCCGGCCTGATCCACTTTTCAGCGAGTTGTTGATCGATACGCATTATATGGTCTCCTTCGGTGTTGCTTTCAGGTGTTCTTCACCCCCGAGAAATGCACGCAAAGATTTTACATAGAGCGGAATCGGGAACAGGAAGGAGTCATGGCCTTGTTCCGCATCAATATCCAGATAGCTGACAGGTTTGTGATTGCTGATCAAGGCATCCACGATTTCCTGTGAGCGGGCAGGGGTAAAACGCCAGTCAGTGGTGAATGACACCACCAGGAACTTGCACTGGGTATTGGCCATGGCTTTTTTGAGCGACTGTTCATATTCACGCGACGGATCAAAATAATCCAGTGCCTTGGTCATGATCAGATAGGTATTGGCATCAAAGTTACGGCTGAACTGCTCACCCTGATAACGCAAATAGCTTTCGACCTGAAATTCGACATCGAAACCATACATAAATTTACCTGATTTCAAATCGCGGCCAAACTTCTGCTTCATGGCCTCTTCGGATAGGTAAGTAATATGGCCCACCATACGCGCCAGAATCAGGCCACGTTTTGGATAGCTGTCATTTTCCAGATAACGACCATTATGGAAATCCGGGTCTGACAAAATCGACTGACGTGCCACTTCGTTAAAAGCAATATTCTGTGCAGAAAGCTTTGGAGCGCTGGCAATGATCACGCATTTTCTTAAACGGTTTGGATAATCCACTGACCATTGCAATGCCTGCATGCCACCCAGTGAACCACCAATGATGGCATCCCAGGTATCAATTCCTAAACGGTCAGAGAGCAGGGCTTGGGTTTTGACCCAGTCACGTACCGTAACCAGTGGGAAATCCGGACCATACGGGCGGTTATCATTTTCAGGGTTTGGCGAGATCGGGCCTGTAGAGCCATTACAGCCACCAATATTATTCAGTGAAACCACAAAGAATTTTGACGTATCAATGGCTTTGCCGGGACCAATACATGAATCCCACCAGCCGGCTTTTTTATCATCTTCATGATGATAGCCAGCAGCATGATGATGACCGGAAAGGGCATGACAAATCAGAATGGCATTGGACTTATCGGCATTGAGTTCGCCATAAGTTTCAACCATCAGTTCAAAACGTGGGAGGATGCGACCGCATTCAAGCTCTAACGGCTCTTCAAATTGGAACTTTTGTGGGACAACAATGCCCACTGAGTCAGCTGGAAAAGACACGGGGAGGATTCGCCTTAAATCTTTAGTATGAATAATAAAAGGATACCATTTGCCGGTATCCTTCTAAAGTCATTTTAGTGCTATGAATTATCGCAAATTCTAATACAGCCGTTTAGACCGCAGCAGCAATCACCTGATCAGTGCTTAACACACCCTGATCAATCAGGCGATTGGTCGAGGCAATAATTGCTTCAATGGAAGAGGTTACGATGTTGTCATGTACCCCGGCACCAAAGGCAGATTTACCGGTACCTTTCACNNAACTGAAGTGCATCCAAAATCGCAGAAATTGGACCATTGCCTTCACCACGAACACGACGTGACTGGCCATCAATTTCAAGATCAAGCTCAATCACCTGATTGCCATTGTCATCTGACAATTTGTAGTTTTTCGCAGAATAGTGAACGTTTTTAGCATCCACATAGGTTTCCTTGAACAACTTCCAGATTTCGGTCGCGCTGATTTCAGTGCCTTGCTCATCGGTACGTTTTTGTACGATCTGAGAGAATTCAATCTGTAAACGACGCGGCAAGATCACGTTGTAGTTCGATTCTAACAAGTAAGCAATACCACCTTTACCTGACTGTGAATTCACACGGATTACGGCGTCATAGTCACGTCCCAAATCTTTCGGGTCGATTGGCAAGTACGGCATATCCCAGATTTCTTCGTTTTTCTGGAACTCAAAACCTTTTTTGATCGCATCCTGATGCGAACCCGAGAATGCAGTGAAGACCAAATCGCCGGCATATGGATGACGCGGGTGCACAGGTAAACCAGTACATTCTTCCACAGTCGCAATGATTTCATTGATGTTGGAGAAGTCTAAGTTTGGTGCTACACCTTGAGTGTACATGTTCAAGGCAATCGCAGCCACGTCGACGTTACCGGTACGTTCGCCATTACCAAATACACAACCTTCGACCCGGTCAGCACCAGCCATAATTGCCAATTCAGAAGCAGCAATGCCACAGCCACGGTCATTATGACAGTGAACTGAAATGATCACGCCGTCACGACGCTGAAGGTTACGGTGCATCCATTCGATTTGATCGGCATAGATGTGTGGTCCTGAAACTTCTACGGTTGCAGGTAAGTTTAAGATCACTTTATTCTCTGGAGATGCTTCCCAGATTTCAGTGACGGCATCGCAGACATCTTTCGCGACTTCTAATTCGGTTGCAGTAAAACATTCAGGGCTGTACTGAAATACGAATTCAGTTTCCGGCTGTTTTGCGGCATATTCTTTCACTTTTTGTGCAGCATTAATGGCTAACTGTTTTGCACCCTCAACATCAACATTCAAGACTTTATTGCGGAATGTCGGCGAGTTAGAGTTATAGATATGTACAATGGCACGTTTCGCACCTTGTAAAGATTCAAAGGTACGCTGAATCAAATGATCACGTGCCTGAACTAAGACCTCGATATAAACGTCATCCGGAATATGACCTTCTTCAATCAATTTACGGGTGAAATCGAAGTCAATTTGCGATGCTGACGGGAAGCCGATTTCAATATGTTTGAAACCGATTTTTACCAACATCTGGAACATCTTGAATTTCTGCTCCATGTTCATTGGCTCAAAGATCGCTTGGTTACCGTCACGCAGGTCGGTACTCATCCAGATTGGCGCTTTATTGATTTCGTTGTTCGGCCATTGACGGTCTGGTAAGTCCACACGTTGATACATGCGACGGTATTTTTTACTTGGATCAGCCAACATCATGAGAGAGCTCCTTATGCTAACTTGGGTACCGTAATCTTGGTTAAAGCGGTGCGTGGGTCAGCGGCATAGATTTTGTCTATTCATTGGGTTTTAGTGACAGTCTGGTTCAAACCTGAAATATGGTCTAAATATTGGTGGTTTAGCTTCACCAAATGCCTTACTTATAATTTAAAGTTTAATCCACTTATCCCGAAAAATTTTTGCTATTTTTATGGATTTTAGTCGTATGGTAATAAAGATTTTCTTATAAACCTTAAGAATTGAAAAATATTTTCACTTATTCTAAATATTATATTTTATATTTTCTTAATTTGGACATAATGCGTTATTTATTACGTTCAATTGTGCCACAACGCAGTATATTTTGATAAACAATAAATCCAATGATTTTCAAAGATCATTGATCTCAGGGCATCTTTTAAAGTTCCGCCCATTTACGCATTAAATTATGATACAGATTGGTCAGTTTCATGACCTCTGCATGCTGATCGCCCAGCTGCATTCTCAGGTTTTGAATACTCTGATCCAGATTAAACAGCATATGCCGCTCTGCATCATCACGGATCATGCTTTGTACCCAAAAAAATGAAGCAATTCGACAACCGGCAGTGATTGGCGTGACTTCATGCAAGCTGGTCGATGGATACAAAATCATATCGCCGGCAGGCAA
>DFCG01000043.1:38674-39298 GCA_002367455.1 Acinetobacter sp. UBA3060
GACTGCTAACACTGCACTACGGCCTTCTGCTTCGGTCGCATAATGAGATGAATAGGCTTTTGTGAAGTAGCGTTCATCAGACAGGTTGTTGACGTTTAATTGCAAATCAACATTTTCATTCACGTTATAACGCGCCATGGCATCATAGCGAACATAGCCCGGTACAAACTTGGTATTAGTAGCATTACCATAGACTTTGTCCATTGCGACGGCACCAGCACCTAGGGTTAAAGCAGGAGTTACTGCATAAGTAGTCCAAAGGGTTGCACTGTTTTTCGCGACGTTTTGAACCTGATTACCATTACTTCTATTGGAAATGTAGATTGGAGCTGCTGTAGTGCCAATATTTTCATAACCACCATCAACTAACTCACTGTCTAAATAAGTATAACCAGCAGAAACTGCCCATTTATCCGTGATATTACCGTTTACGCCTAGCTCAATACCATCGACACGAGTTTCACCAATATTACTTGTGGTGCCATCATCTCCGGTCGCACGAGTATTGGTTTTTTCCGTGCGGAAAATAGCTGCAGTCAGGTTGAGCTTATCATTCAAGACATCCCATTTAGTTCCTAACTCCATGGTCCGGACTTCTTCAGGTTTAAGATTATTTATTGCAGC
>DFCG01000043.1:39417-46935 GCA_002367455.1 Acinetobacter sp. UBA3060
TCTGAATATTCGGCACCTAGATTAAAACTATGTTTAAGCATACCGGTATTAAATTTACCGGTTAAAGCAAGTTGGTCGGTAAAAGCATCAGTATCTGCTACACGTGAGTTGGCACGTGCCCAAACATTTCCTGTTAATTCACTTGTAAAACCTGCTTTGTTGTAAAAGTTACCCTGAGAGTCATCTGGATTGGTCCAAAGGTAATCATTCTTAGAGTTGCCATACACAGCAGTATTGCTAATGGTTAGATTGTCAGTTAAGTCATGTTCTAATTTGATGGTTCCGATCTGATTTTCTTGTTTTTGGAAATCACGATCTTTCCAGCCGTAATATTGACCTTGTTTAACGTCAATTGGCTTGCCATTTCCATTTAATGGACGATAGTCAGTTGCTGTTGCAGTTCTTGGAGCAGCAAATGGGTTGTTATACGGGATACCTGAGTCAGGCGTATCGTCCGATTTTAAGTAGTAATAACTGAGAGTCGTGCGAGTAGGGGTGTCCAGACCAAAGCTAATACTCGGTGCAATACCGGCACGTTTATATTCTGCACCGTCTTTCTGGCCGGCTTTTTCATTTTGATGCCCCATGACTGCCACACGTGCCGCAATACCATTACCAAAGTCTTTGTTACCATCTAAAGTAATACGTTGATAATTATCTGTGCCGCCAGCGACCGAACCTTCTAGAAAATCGCCTGCTTTAGCGACTTTAGAAATCATGTTAATGCTACCGCCAGTGGTGCCTGCACCGCCCATGGCAGAAGCAGAACCTTTGGTCACTTCAACTTGTTCTACCGCAAACATTTCACGGTTTTGTGANNCGAATAAATGGACGGTCACCATTCGGATTACCACCTTCACCTGCACCCAAGGTAATCCCCGGAACTGTACGCAGTGCATCAGCTAAAGTCGTCACTTGTGTATCGGCAATCAGCTGTTTTGAAATCACTGAAACTGACTTGGGGGTGTCGAGTAAAGGCGCAACAAATTTGCTATTCGCAGATTGATCTACTTTTAAGCTGGGTGCTTTTTCAGCTTTGACTTCTTGATGAATAGTCTCTAACTGGATCACCTGTTCTTCTGCCATCGCAGATGCAGCTACCATTGATAAAGATGAAACAATTGCAGAGGAAACGATTTTTTTACGTGTTTTAATGAAGGTCATGTTAAACCTAATAAATGAATGCTAAAAATGTATGCGAATAATAATGATTCTTGTTTTTATTTTTATCTTTTTATCATGGGAATTCATGATCTTTAAGAAAATATTAAATGAGTTTTTAAATGTAATGATATAACAATATCTACTTAAGTTTTTGATTTTAATAAATATTGAAAAATTAATCTGATTATTAAATTTTTATTGAGAATAATGATGTCTATAAAGGGACATAAATTAGGGATTTTTCGTGGAGTACTAACCTAGCGATAATAAAAAACCCTGCCAGGGCAGGGTTTTAAATAACTTTCACTTAAATATTAGAAGTCATATGAAACAGATAGCCAGTAGTTACGGTCTGGAATATAAGTACCCGCTAAACCACTCGTCGTTTTAGTATATAGGAAAGCATTTTCAACTTCGTTATCACTATTAATAAATGACTTATAGTCGCCAAAGTCTTTGTTCAATAAGTTATTCACACGACCTGAAACAGTAACTTGATTGTTGACTTTATAAGATGCACCTAAATTAAATAGCTCATAGGCTTTTAACTTATTGCCGACAGCAT
Organism: Acinetobacter sp. UBA3060; assembly: GCA_002367455.1. Taxonomy (GTDB): domain Bacteria; phylum Pseudomonadota; class Gammaproteobacteria; order Pseudomonadales; family Moraxellaceae; genus Acinetobacter. Next base: position 41,147 of record DFCG01000043.1, read on the forward strand.
CAATTTCACGACTTACATTGACATCGCTTAAATCAGGATCTATGAAACGTACACGGTCAGATTTATATTCAGCTTCTAACCAGGTAGTGAACTTATCATTCACATACCAAGTTCCTGTGAAGTTCAAAGCGTGACGAGGTGTATTTTCAATAGGATTACCTTTATTTTCACCTTCGGTAATTTCAGACTCTAACCAAGTATAGTTTGCTTTTACATCAAAGCTTGGAGAAATTTCATATTTAGCACTAAGTTCCACACCGTAGCTTTCAGCTTCGCCTGCATTGCCTTTAAAGCTAAAGTTTTGCTGATTATCAAAACTGCCTACAGTCATGCAGTTGTTTGCAGGTGCTTGTCCTGTTGGGCGACCTGCCCATAAACAGTTTTCAACGACGCGTGCATCACTGATGATAATATCTTTAAACTGAGTAAAGAACGCAGTGGTAGCTAAAGAGAAATTAGACAAGTTGTCGTAAACGAAACCAAGTTCATAGTTTGTGGTTTCTTCAGGCTTAAGATCTGGGTTGCCCAAAGTCACGTTTCGGCCTTGTGAGCTAAAACCATTGATTCCATTATGAAGGTCATTCGCTGTTGGAACTTTATAGCCAGTACTTATACCACCTTTTAAAATCAACTGATCATTGGTGTTCCAAACTAAATATGCGCGAGGTGTAAAGTGACCACCAAAAGCACTATGGTCTTCGTAGCGACCACCGAAAGTGAATGCAAGAGAATCCGTTAGATTCCATTCATCCTCAGCGAACACAGACCAAGAATCTTGTTTAAAAGCAACTCCATTACCTGCTGAGTTATCGATGGTTTCACCATCTTTATATTCAACACCAGCTGTAAGTTTATGGTTGCCAAGTGTTGAAATAATACGAGAATCAACGGTTAGGTCTTTATTTTCTAAAATACGATCTTGTGTACCATCTGAATAATAATTGTATTCAGGTACATTTCCTTTTGGAAGACGACGGCCTTCTTGTTCAGAAGAAACATAGTTTGCAAATGTTTTCCATTGACCTAAGCTAAGCTCAGCATCTACACCTGCAGAAATACGATCTCTTAAGAATTTGATCTCGTCTTTATATGAACCAATTCCTGATGGTAAACCTGTCGTACGGTTGAATTCGTAAAGTTCACCTAAACGGGCATCACTATTATCAAAACGTTGTTTAGCATGATCAAAGTCTACCCAAGTAGAGACATTATCATTTACATTTAGCGTAAGTTTTGTACCCACAGCATAATTATTTGCTTCTACTGTACGTGGGTCACGACCTTGGCTACCTTCATCAATAGTTTTTGCGGGGGTAACAAGTCGATCTGATTGATCGCGGTGGAAAAACTCGCCACGTACTTGTATACCAAGTTTATCTTGAATCACTGGACCATTAACAACTGCACTGGTTTTCCAGTTATTACCAATATCAGAATTTTCTTGAATATTCTGTTCAACAGAAACGTTACCATTCCATTCTGATACAACTTTCTTGGTAATAATATTAATGATACCGCCCATGGCATCAGAACCATAAAGGGTAGACATAGGACCACGAATGACTTCAATACGTTCAATAGAAGCTAATGGTGGCATAAAGCTTGTACTAAATTCACCAAAACCATTTGGACCAATTGAACCAGAAGTATTCTGACGCTGACCATCGATCAAAATAAGAGTGTAAGATTGATTCAGACCACGCATTTGGATATTTAAACCACCAGTTTTGCCTTGGCCATTTCGTACGTCGACACCTGGTACTTCACTGAGCGCATCTGCAATACTGGTAATACCTTTTTTCTTTAATTCTTCTGCGGTTACTACACTAATTGAAGCAGGCGCATTTTTAATATCTTGTTCAAAACCCGCCGCTGAAACCACAATCGTAGACATTTGATGTGTTGTTGTAGGAGTCGCTGTCTCGTTCACAGTCTCTGCAAAAGTAGATGTTGCTGTAACCCCAAGAATTGCCAATGTAAGTGGACGAAGACTAAAACTATGCATGACCAGATTCCCGAACCGAAGAATAAATTAGTATTGTTGCTCAAATAAGAAACTGGATATTAATGATAGTATTTATCATTTGCAATAAAAATATACATTTTCTCTATTTAAATTGGGTTGACTAGGTATCTGGAAAGGTGGCAATTCAAGTGAAAAAAGGGCTTAAAAACTGGAACTCGCGCGTATTTTTTGTATATCCTTAAATGTTGTCATATAATGTGGCACATTTTTATAAACCTGTTATAACCTAATATATAGAGGAAGCCATGCAAGTAACTTCTGAAGCGGTTTCGGGCGTTGCCCGTCGTTTAAATGTTTCTGTACCGACGAGCCGTATTAATGAGCAATTTGAAGCTCGTTTAAAGCGCACTGCTAAAACTGCGAAGATCAACGGCTTCCGTCCAGGTAAAGTGCCTGTAAACGTAGTTCGTCGTGAATACGGCGCGGGTATCTACCAAGAAGTAGTAAACGATATTATTCGTGACACAGTTTTCGAAGCAATCCAGCAAGAAAAAATCAATGCTGTGGGCATGCCAAACATCGAAAAAACTGAAATGAAAGACGACGCGCTGGTATATACAGCGACTGTTGAAGTTTATCCAGAAATCGAAGTGAAATTCGACGGTTTGGAAGTTGAGCGTAAAGCAGCTGAAGTAAATGACAAAGACGTTGAGAAGATGATTGAAAATCTTCAAAAACAACGTGCTGCTTGGNNGGTTCTGGTCGTATGATCCCTGGCTTCGAAGACGGTATCGTTGGTATGAAGAAAGGCGAAGAGAAAGTGATTGATGTAACTTTCCCTGAAGACTACCAAGCTGAAAACCTTGCTGGTAAACAAGCTCAATTCAAAATCACTGTGAAGCTTGTTGAAAAGCAAAAACTTCCAGAAATCGATGCTGAATTCCTGAAAATCTTCGGTGTATCTGAAGAAGAAGGCGTTGAGAAGTTAAAAGCTGACGTTCGTAAAAACATGGAACGTGAAGTGAAGAATGGCCTTCGCAACCAGGTTAAAGGCGCGACTTTCGATGCACTTGTAGCTGCAAACGAAGTTGAACTTCCAGCTGCTATGCTTGCTCAAGAAATTGACCGTCAACGTCAACAAATGATCCAGCAGTTCACACAGCAGTTTGGTGCTCAAGGTGCGAAAGCATTTGATTCAAGCATGCTTCCAGACGAATTGTTCAAAGAACAAGCTGAAAAATCTGTAAAACTTGGCGTACTTGTAAGCCGTGTTTTAGCTGATGCGAAAATTGAAGTAGATGCTGCACGCGTTGAAGCGTACATCGAAGACATGGCTTCTTCTTATGAAGATCCAAACGAAGTAATTGAATACTTCAAAAACGATGCGCAACAACGTGCCCAAATCGAAGCAGTTGTACTAGAAGACCAAGTTGTTGATTACATTTTGGCTTCTGCTAAAGTAACTGATGCGACTGTAAGCTATGAAGACTTATTGAAAGAGCAGCAAGCTCGTCAACAAGGCTAATTTAGCTTTCGATAAAAAAGGCGCTTAATGCGCCTTTTTTTCATATTGATGCATGAAAAAAGCATTTCTGTTTTTCACAAAACTAATGCAAAAAATATAATGGATTTGTTGGCGAATTTTTTGCAATTTCAGTGATTATCCCTCATATTGTGATTATGGGTTAGGTCACAAAAAATTTAGGAATAAATAAACGTATGTATGTTCCAACGATTGAAAACGCTTTAGTGCCAATGGTGGTAGAACAATCCTCTCGTGGTGAGCGTTCTTTTGATATTTATTCACGCCTTTTGCGTGAACGTGTAATTTTTATGACGGGCGAAGTTGAAGACAACATGGCGAACCTGATCGTTGCGCAAATGTTGTTTTTAGAGGCGGAAAATCCAGATAAAGATATTCATCTATATATCAATTCACCAGGCGGTTCGGTAACTGCGGGTATGGCGATTTATGACACCATGCAGTTTATCAAACCTGATGTCGTAACGTACTGCATGGGTCAGGCAGCATCAATGGGTGCGTTCCTGCTGAATGCCGGTACCAAAGGCAAGCGTTATTGCCTTGAAAATGCCCGTGTCATGATTCACCAGCCATTGGGTGGTTTCCGTGGTCAGGCTTCAGATATTGAAATTCATGCACGTGAAATCCTGTTTATTAAAGAACGTTTAAACCGTTTAATGGCTGAACACAGCGGTCAGGATTACGAGAAAGTTGCACGTGATACAGACCGTGACAACTTTATGACTGCTCAGCAAGCGAAAGAATACGGTCTTGTGGACGAAGTTTTAACTAAACGTCCATAAGTTTTAAAGATTGAGATAGTGGAGTAAATATGTCCGAACATCCTCAAGGACAAAAGCATTGTTCATTTTGCGGTAAAACGCAGTCTGAAGTCGGGAAGCTGATTGCAGGCGAGGACGCATACATTTGTAACGAATGTGTGGACGTATGCTTAGATTTGGTTCAAACCAGTCAGCAAGTGGAAACCAATGACTGGGCCAATCGTCCTTTGCCGAAACCGCATGAAATTCGTGCGGCCTTGGATCAATATGTGATTGGTCAGGACGTCGCGAAAAAAACCTTGTCAGTTGCGGTCTATAACCATTACAAGCGCTTGAAAGTGCAAAATAATGGCAAGAAAGCTGATGATTCAGTCGAGCTTTCAAAAAGTAATATTATGTTGGTTGGTCCGACAGGATCGGGCAAAACCTTGCTTGCACAAACGCTGGCACGTCTTCTTGATGTTCCATTTGCCATGGCAGATGCAACGACACTGACCGAAGCAGGTTATGTGGGTGAAGATGTAGAAAACATCGTACAGAAGCTTTTGCAAAAAGCAGATTACGATGTCGAAAAAGCGCAAAAGGGCATTATCTATATCGATGAGATCGACAAGATTACCCGCAAGTCTGAAAACCCATCCATCACACGTGATGTATCAGGTGAAGGTGTTCAGCAAGCATTATTGAAAATGATTGAAGGCACGGTTGCATCAATTCCGCCACAAGGTGGACGTAAGCATCCGCAGCAGGAATTCATTCAGATTGATACCTCNNGAAGCAACTGACCTGGTAAAATTTGGTTTGATTCCAGAATTTATTGGTCGTTTGCCAGTAATTGCCACTTTGGATGAGTTGGATGAAGAAGCATTGATGCAGATTCTGACTGAGCCGAAGAATGCGTTAACCCGTCAGTATCAACATCTGTTTGATATGGAAGATGTGGATCTGGTTTTTGAAGAATCGGCATTACGTGCAGTGGCTAAGAAAGCAGTTGAGCGTAATACAGGTGCACGTGGTCTACGTTCGATCCTAGAAAATTCATTGCTGGAAACCATGTATGACTTGCCAAGCCGTAGCGATGTCGGCACTGTCGTCATCAATGAAGCCGTGATTAAAGGTGAAGCAGAGCCGGAATACCGTGCCGAGCGTCAGCCACATGATCAGCAAGAGACTGCGACAAAAATAGATTTAAAGGTCGTGAATAGCAAATCCGCTTAATTGCTATTCGTCCGAAACGTGCGAAAACTCCGTGTTTTCGCACGTTTTTTATTTCCAAAAATAAAGCTCGGTGTTAATCTGATTCACTAGGCGTGGATGCCTAAAACTTATAAAAAACAAATCGCAAAGCACTTGCATACAAAAGAATAAAGACGCAGTGAGGGATAAGCATGCGTGGAGTCGCAATTGTACTCATCAGCAGTTTGGCATTGCTGGGGTGTCATGGTAAGAAAGCCGTCGTTGAGCCTACACAGCCACTCAGCACTTTAAAAAATATCGATCTTGAAAAAAAACCGGGCTT